>CAZKEO010000035.1:0-9136 GCA_964551785.1 uncultured Eubacteriales bacterium
GTCAACCGTTAGCCCAACCAAGGATCCTCAATCCATTAGATATTGTACCTGGTAAAAGCTTTGACGTCGATTTCATTGCCGATAATCCTGGCAAATGGGTGTTTCACTGCCATGAACTCCACCATGCAGAAAATGATGGAATAGAACCGGGCGGATTAATGGGTGTAATCGAGGTGAAATAATTTTACAGGGAATAACAGGGCTTTTAACTAGTAAGAAGATTAAACAACTGACGGTCCTTATTAGCAATTCGAGCTAAATTAGCCGAGTATGCTCAAAAAGAGCAGCAGCAAAAAGTCTCTGAAAGTCTTAAGACTTTAGTAGAGAATGGAACTATAACCCAGGCGCAAGCTGATAAAATTGTACAGGCAGCCACCCAGGATCCGCTGGATGCCCTAGTGTCTGCCGGTGTGATCACCCAAGCTCAAGCAACCGCAGTGGGCGACGTAATACCCTTTGGTAGAGGCCACAGAGGTGGTAGACACTAAGTGGCTTTCAGATAAATAGTTATCGCAAAGCTCCATAAGTAGACCTTATGGGGCTTTGCAAATCGTTTGCACTTTATTTCCAACCAGTTTTCGGATACACTAAAACTAGCTAGGTTGTTAGGGAGGGCTAATAGATGGGTACCAACAGAATCTTAATAGCTGATGACGAAGCTAGAATGCGGAAATTGGTGGGAGATTTTTTGAAAAAAGAAGGCTATTTAGTGATGGAAGCAGCCGACGGGGAGGAAGCTCTGGAGCTGTTCTCTCAACATGAAGATATTGCACTAATCATCCTGGATGTGATGATGCCGAAATATGATGGCTGGACTGTGTGCCGCGAAATCAGGAAAACCTCGCAGGTCCCGATTATCATGCTTACAGCTAGAGGCGAAGAAGCGGATGAACTGTTCGGCTTCGACTTAGGGGCAGATGAGTATGTGGCTAAGCCGTTTAGCCTGAAAATCTTGGCTGCCAGGGTACAGGCTTTGTTAAGGCGCTTAGGTAATCAGCAGGGCCTTAAGTCTTTTGATGGATTAGAAATAGATCAGCTGGGACGCTATGTCAGTGTCAACGGTGCTCGCATTGAGGTCAGTCCCAAAGAATATGAGTTGTTACTATATTTGGCGGAAAATCCCGGTAGAGCCTTAAGCAGGGAGCAAATTCTGAATGCCGTTTGGAATTACGATTATTACGGCGATGTCCGGACAGTAGATACCCATATCAAGAAGCTCCGCTTGAAGCTAGGTGAAAAGGGTGAATTAATCCAAACAGTGCGCGGTTTAGGCTATCGGTTTGAGGGGGGGAGCTAAGCATGTCCATCAGAAAACGGCTTTTTTTGGCAACCAGTCTGCTCATCTTGTTTTTTGTAGCCTTTTCCTGGCTGTTAAACTCCCAGTACCTAGGCAAGTATTATCTTTCGCAAAAAAAAGCTTCTCTAATAAAAAGTAAGCAGTTAATAGAACGGATTTACCACGCAAATTCGGAGTCCCTTGCGCTAGAATTAGAAAGCCTCGAGCGTAACCGAGGAATGAACATTTCCATTCTTAGCAAGGATAACGAAATCAAATATGATTCTTCTTTTCGAGGCTTTGCACAAGATAAAGAGCGGAGGCCGTTTGAGGGACCAGTACTAATGCATCCCATTCGGGACATGTTAAATGATTTAGCAGTAGGAGAAGAGATTTCTACTGTGATGAAAGACCCGCGGCTCAAGACGGAGTTTTTACTCTTGGCGTCCAGACTAAATAACGGGGATGTTTTAGTTCTGAGTACACCTTTAACTGCCATCAGTGAAAGTACTGCGATTGCCAATCGGTTTAATCTCTTTACCGGGATCTTGACTATGCTACTAGGTGGCATCGCAGTTTACCTCTATGCTAACAGGTTGACTAAGCCTATTTTAGAACTTAATAAGTTAGCCCAGGGTATGGCCAAACTAGATTTTAGCATCAAATACCCTGTCCAATCGCAAGATGAAGTCGGACAATTGGGTAGCAGTATCAATTCTCTCTCCGACCAACTAGACAAAGCAATTACCGAATTAACTGAAGCAAACGCTAAGCTGAAGCAGGATATCGAACGGGAACGAAGCTTAGATAAAATGCGCAAGGAATTTGTCTCCAGCGTTTCTCACGAACTAAAGACGCCACTTGCACTAATTCAGGGCTATGCAGAGGGACTTAAATTAAATGTTAATGAAGATGAAGAAGGCAGGAACTTCTACTGTGAAGTAATCATGGATGAAACAGATAAAATGAACCGGCTGGTCAGAGACCTGTTAGACTTATCCCACATCGAATCCGGTACTTTTAAATTAGAAAAAAGCAATTTTAACCTTTCCGATCTGGTCGACTTTTTGTTAGACAAGTACCGACCAATCTTGGCTGAGAAAGCGATTGAGCTAAGGGTGGAAAAGGCGGAAAATATTACTGTTAATGCCGATTATGTTAGGATTGAACAGGTCTTGGTTAATTACCTGAACAACGCCATCAATCATCTAGATGAGCACAAAAAAGTTAAACTCATTATTACCAACCGGCAGGGTAAAGTTAGGGTAGCGGTCTATAATTCTGGTCCAACCATTCCCGAAGCAGAGTTAGCTAAAATCTGGACCAGTTTTTATAAGGTGGATAAAGCCAGAACCCGCGCCTATGGGGGGACGGGCTTAGGGCTCTCGGTAGTCAAATCAGTTCTGGAACTACATGGAAATACCTATGGGGTAGCAAACCAAGCGGACGGGGTTGTGTTCTGGTTTGAGTTGGATAGTGACAGCTTGTCCGCTGTGTAAATATATGGTAACATAGTAGTGCTATTAAGTATGATGGGGTTGATGGTAGAGTGGATAAAGAAAGAATGCTAGAAAAGCTGTCAAATTACCTGCGAGCAATAAGTAGACTTAGAGAAGCTGTGGAAGAGCAAAACGTTAACTCCTATGTATATGATTCGGCGATCCAGAGGTTTGAGCTGTTTTTGTATTTTACACAAAAAGGGAGTGGTGCTATCTACTTAAAATAGTAGTTTTGCAACACTCCCTTTTGTTGTTTGTGAGGGTGTATTCAAAATAGGACATTGTAGTATCAATAAAATTCCACGGATATTGTCTTGCTTTGCTCTTCGTATAATAACATGATTAAGTCTTTTAAAACCTGCTCTTTGAGTGCCAGGGACTTTGGGGCATCCCCCTGATACATGGCGGTGTTTTCGGCAGTACCAATAATAAAGTGAATATTATCTGCCCAAGTGAGTGCTGCTGACAGCTGGCTTGCTCCATCGTTAAGGGCTTCATGAGGAAGCGTAGTGGCTTTTCTTTTTAAATGTTTCAATGCAAATGCGAGGGTCAAGGTTCCTTCGGTAACTAGGTCAATACCCTCGATAATTCCCATGGGGGGGATTTTATTAAAGTTGGAAGTTAAATCTACTACAAGCTGGCGGCTAAGTTCGCGAGCGACAATTTTACTGGTGGTTCCTCCACAGACTGCTTTTAATCCTTGGGCGCAGGATAACTTGCGTACTGCATCAAGGTCTTGAGCAGGGTTGCTGGGTGGGCCAATCAGGAGAGTTAAGTGGCGTGGCAAACGAACTCTTACCACCACGGCACTAGCATCATCCTCAGGACTACCGCCATATAGGTTGTTGATACAAGTTCTTAAATCCTCGGCCCAATCTTTTGCTGTATTGTGGCGAGATGTTTGGGTTTCAAGATGTCTGCTAACCCGACTCCAATTCCATTCTAAATTCCAGGCCCGACCAAGCCCGGCGTGGAGGACTCCGTCACTCACTAAAACTAGCCAGTCGTTGTCTGCGACCTTAAAGTGGGCTTCGGAGATTGTTTTATCCCCGATTACTCTGGAGGTTCGTTCTACCTTGCGCAGGTTATTGTTCTGACCGATGAAGGTTGGTGGATTATCATATTCAGCCAGATATACTTCGCCGTTAAAGTTAATATTTAATATGGTGAAGGTGCTGTACGCCAAGTGACGCACCTTGCAGATAGGCAAGGTGTGGGCTAAGGTGCTAATTACTTCGTCCACAGTGCCACCCAAGGAAAGCATGGTAGCAGCAGTTTTAGTGGTGAGGTGGGAAAGGATATTGGCCTTAACACCACTGCCAAGGCCATCGGACAGCACGACAATGGTTGAGTTTTTGTTTTCCACTATTTCAATACTGTCCCCACAGAGTTCTTCCCCGATCTTATTCAGTTGCATTGTTGCAATATCAAGGCGAATACTCATGATTTCACCTTTTCTGATTACTATTTTCTTCTTCACTCATCAGCTTGATGAGTTTACTCAGAAGAATTTTGGTCTCGGCAGTTGTTTCTCCCAGCAAACCGGCAATTTCCTGTGCTACTTTCATTTGTTTTTCGATAACCTGCCCGGCTCGCTCTATGGTTTCAGTTTTCATTTGTTTGAGCTGAATCTGATTTTGCCTTTCTTGGGTAATGTCGACAAAAATTCCAACCACCATATGCTCCCGTTCCAAGGGGAAAATCATTTCCCTGGTGACTAGCCCGTGAGCGGGATGGGTGTTTTGGATGGTCATTGGCAGGCCAGTGTTAATTACCTGCTGAAAATATTTGGGATTAAAAAGCCTACTTAGTTCTTGACCGATAACTAACGGAGCTAAACACTTAAACATTTTTTCAGCGAATTTGTTTACTTCTACGATTTTTAAATCATCTGTGACAATAATTACTCCATTAGGGATAGTTGTCAAAATACGGTTACTTAAAAATTCTGCTCTTTGGCGCATATAGGGGATACACATCTGTACTTCCGCATGGCCATGGTAAACCGCAATTGCTTTTTCTCGGCAAGAACCGTAGCCGCAAGAGCCGCAATTTAACTCGTCTTCGAGATTCTCTTTGCCTGTTTTGGCTAAAATATCTTTAATCTGTTGCTCATTGGGTAAAATTTTCTTTTGGGCTCGATTGACGTAGTTACGATACATGAGTTTTGGCTCTAATTCAGGAAGCGAGCAATCAGCTGTGTGAGAACGTGAGTTATAATAATCGATAACTTCCTCCCGGCGTCTATATACATCTTTATCAGTTGCTACCCGTGGGCCACCTACACAACCACCATTACAGGCCAGCAACTCCAGTAATCCAGGTTTATTGGGCATGCCGTTGACGCTGAGATTTTTCAGAAATTCGATGCAGTTTTCCAGGCCGGTCAGGGTGATGGAACCGGTCTGAAAAGTATCCGTGCTGAGGTTAGTGGAGCGCAGCATGCCTCCTTCAACTGGAAATAGTCGGGCCAGGTTAGGTTGATAGCCGTCAAAAGGAGTCGGTACTAGTTGGCTAAAATCAATTTTTTCTTCGGTAAACCACTGCCAGAGCTCTGTGAAGTCAAGGGAGTAATCAACAGCATCACAAACCTCTGCCGAAGCTATTTCTGCTTTCTTAGCGATACACGGCCCGACAAAGACTACCTTGAGCTTAGGGTCTTGTATCTTCAAGAGGCGGCCATGGGCAATTAAGGGTGATACTATTGGTGACAGATGCGGCAGTAATTGAGGGTAGTACTGCTCAACTAAGTTAATTACTACGGGGCAAGCACTGGAAATTAAGCTTTTGTTTTTTAACAGGTTATGTTCGTGAGCTACCAATTCGGCTCCAACTGCGGTTTCTTGCACCAAACTAAAGCCCATTTTCTTAAGTGCGGGAACTAGCAGATCCGGGTTAGCAAGGGGCAAGCCGGAAACAAAAGAGGGGGCTACACTGGCAGCAACCTGGCAGCCCCCGCTAAGTAAAGCTTTTATTTCGTCAAGTTTATTATCAACTCGTTTGGCATTTTGTGGACATACCTGAACACATCGTCCGTCAGCGATGCATTGCTCCTGAATTACCTGGGCATGTACTTCCTGGTTATTTTCAGTTTGAAAATTGATTGCTTTAACCGGACAGGCCCGCAGGCATTTGTAACAGTCGCGACACTTTGCCTGAATAGTTGTTATTAAGTTCATATCATTACCTCCACTTTAATTGTATAACGGGAGGTACCAGAAGTCTACAAAATATGACTAAGGTCAGGACTAGGTTTATGCTTAGGATTTGACCTGGACCATAATTTTGGTATCGAAGAGGGCGGCAGCATTTTCGGCATTTACCCCAGTCACAATTTCTTCACCAATCTTTACCGAGACTCCGCAGTCACATTTTTCCAAGCAAAAGGTTCCTTTTAGGTTTATACTCTGGCAGAGGTTTTTCTCCTGAATAATGTTGGTAAAAATTTTCAACACATCATAGGAACCCCTTAGGTAGCAGCCGGTACCAACACAGACTTGGACTTCGAGAGTTTCACCTGGATTAGTCTCCTTGTTGACATCAATGGATTTGCCGCTAATACGACGGCGCGGTGTATAGTGGGTATGCAGTTCGTGATGAGTCTCTTCAGTGTTAATGCCCTTGTAGTACTTCTCAAAGGCTTGATTTGCGTAAGTATTATCTTGTGCTTTGTGAAGTTGGGTTGTTTTATCGATTGCATAGATTTCTCCAGCACGCTTGATCCGGTTCTTCATTTCGGAATTATTTGGTTGACCGCCACCACCGACACAACCTCCCGGACAGGCCATTACCTCAATTAAGTGGTATTCAGCTTCGCCATTTTTGATCTGCTGTAGAAGTTTTTCCACATTAGCCAGACCATGGACAATTGCTAGTTTAAGTTCAATACCAGCTACCTTGACATTGAGGCTTTTAATATCCTTCATGCCCCGTACTTCTTCCACATATATCCGGCCATTATTTTTGTCGAGTGCACCAGCAGCATAGCGGATAACAGATTCAGTAACACCACCGGTAGTACCGAAGATTAAAGCAGATCCAGAACCCATACCTAATGGGCTGTCAAATGCTTCAACATCCAGTTCGCTAAAAACAATACCAGCTTCCTTAAACATTTGTGCAGCTTCCACAGTAGTTAAAACTGCATCTACATCTGGAACACCATCGGTGGTAAACTCGGGACGCTTAGCTTCAAATTTTTTAGCGGAACAAGGCATGATAGATACTAGGAATACATCCTTAGCTTTCAGTCCTTGTTCAGGAGCATATTGCTTCTTAACCAGGGAGCCGAACATTTGCTGTGGAGAACGGCAGCTGGAGACATTATCCAGTAAGTCTGGATGATATTGTTCACAGTATTTAATCCAGCCAGGGCAGCAAGATGTAAACATGGGGAATTTGCCGCCATGATTCAGCCTGTGCAGGAATTCCTGAGTCTCTTCCATAGTAGTCATATCAGCTGTAAAATTGGTATCGAAGACTTGATCAAAGCCGATCTTTTTAAGGCCTGAAACAACCTTTCCAGTTAGGGCATCTCCGGAGGCGAGACCGAACTCTTCGCCAATAGCAACCCGAACTGCTGGGGCAATTTGGGCGATAACAGTTACCTCAGGATTATGAACTGCTTCCCAGACCTTTGTTATTTCGGATTTTACTGTGAGGGCGCCGGTAGGACAAACGGCTACACATTGCCCGCAGTTGACACAGGCCACATCGGCTAGTTCTTTGCCGAAGGCGGTTGTTACCACGGTTTTGGCTCCTCGGTTGGCAAAGTCCCAAATACCTACTCCCTGAATTTCTTTACACATCCGGACACAGTCGCCGCAGAGAATGCACTTGTTAGGGTCTTGGACGATGGAAAACCCTGTTTCATCTTTAGGCAGACGCTGGTCCCGTTCACCGAAGCGAACCTGACGAACACCGAATTTTTGGGCGAGTTCCTGCAACTTACAACTGCCGCTCTTGGTGCAGGTTGTGCATTCACGATCGTGATTAGCTAATAGTAGCTCAATGACCATTTTCCGCAGCCTTTGCGTCCGTTTGGTATTAGTATGGATTACCATGCCGTTCTGGGGGGGAGTAGAGCAAGCAGTCACCAGTCCCTGGTTGTCTACTTCTACCATACAGAGGCGGCAGGCCCCGTAGACACTAAGTTCTGAATGATAGCAAAAAGTTGGCAATTCAATCCCGGTGCGGCGCACCAGTTCCAGAATATTCTTAGCGTCATTTATTTTCACTATTTGGCCGTCAATAGTGATTGTTCCAGTATTCACGACGGTCACCCCTTTATCAATATTATTTAGTAAAGATAGCGTCAAATTTGCACTTTTCAATACAGGAACCGCATTTCAAGCAATTATTGGCATCAATGGTATATGGCTCTTTCTTTTCCCCGCTGATTGCCTTGCTAGGGCAGACGGAGGTACACAGGCTACAACCTTTACATTTTTCTGCATCAATGACATACATTTTCATAGACTGGCAGGCACCTGCCGGACATTTTTTCTCGATTACATGGGCCAGATATTCATGCCGGAAGTATTGCAGGTTGGTTAAGACCGGGTTTGGAGCGGTTTTGCCCAAACCACACAAAGAACCATCCTTAACAATGAGGGCCAATTCCTCTAAAAGCTCCAGATCTTCGATTGTACCATTGCCTGTAGTAATTTTTTTCAACATTTCCAGCATGCGTTTTGTACCTTCCCGGCAGGGAACGCATTTACCACAGGATTCGCTTTGGACAAAGGCCATGAAGAATTGTGCTACTTCTACCATACAGGTATCCTCGCTCATGACCACTAAGCCGCCCGAACCTACCATTGCTCCCACCTTCTGCAGGGAGTCGTAATCCAGAGACAGATCCAGGTGTTCTTCGGTGAGACAACCACCGGAGGGACCGCCGATTTGTACTGCTTTGAAGGCTTTGCCATCTTTGATTCCGCCTCCGATGTCGTAGAGAATTTCTCTGAGGGTCAGGCCCATGGGCACTTCCACCAGACCGGTGTTGGACACTTGTCCGGCCAGAGCGAAAGTTTTGGTGCCTGGACTGGTAGGGGTACCGAAGCTCTTAAACCAAGCGGCACCGTTTATGATAATTGGGGCCAGGTTGGCCAGAGTTTCCACGTTGTTGATGATAGTCGGACAACCCCACAGCCCACTTACGGCAGGGAAGGGGGGCCTAGGCCTGGGCATTCCCCGTTGGCCTTCCATAGAAGCTATTAGCGCTGTTTCTTCCCCGCATACAAATGCCCCAGCCCCTTCTTTAATGTTAACTTGTAAAGAAAATTCCTTGCCAAGGGATTTCCCACCCTAGATCTCTTTGGCCTCCTCATCCACCATGGCCAATTTTCAAACCTCAACT
>CAZKEO010000036.1:0-9133 GCA_964551785.1 uncultured Eubacteriales bacterium
AGTGGCCGGAACTGTATAAGTTTCCAGGCAGTCAGGGCATAAAGCCCGCACTAAGCGCTGCGCTATTATTGCTTCTACAGAGGAAGCCACTAGAAAGGATTCAATATCCATATCCATCAGCCGCACCAAGGTTGCTGCAGCACTATTGGTATGCAAAGTAGACAAGACCAGGTGTCCGGTCATAGCTGCCTGGATGGCAATCCGGGCAGTTTCGGAATCCCTGATTTCACCCACCATGACCACATCAGGGTCTTGGCGGAGCACTGATCTGAGGCCTGTAGCAAAGTTTAGACCAATTTTGGCATTCATCTGGACCTGATTAACCCCAGACAGAGTGTATTCCACTGGATCTTCTAGGGTGACGATATTTTTTTCCGAAGAATTTAAGTCCTTCAAAATAGAATACAAGGTTGTGGTTTTACCGCTGCCGGTCGGGCCGGTTACCAGGATGATCCCGTTAGGCTTTTTGATTACTTTGGATAACACCAAATGGTTAGTTTCTGATAAGCCAAGCTCTGCCAAACCAAAAAGCCCCTTGGTCTTGTCCAAAATCCGCATAACCACTTTTTCACCAAAAATTGTGGGTAAGGTAGATACACGAAAATCAATGTCTTTATCCTGAATGGTGAGTTGAATCCTGCCATCTTGGGGATTTCTGCGTTCAGCAATGTCCATGTTGGCCATTATCTTTAGGCGAGAAACGATGGGTGCCTGCATTTTCTTAGGAAAGGTCGTAATATCCAGCATTACTCCATCAACCCGGTAGCGTACCCGGAGCTTATTTTCCTGAGGTTCTACATGCACATCACTAGCCCTGTCCTGGACTGCCTGTTGCAGTAGGGAATTAACCAATTTGACGATAGGTGGTTCTTCAACCAACTCTTTTAATTGGTCTAAGCCTATTTCTTCTTCGCCAAAATCGCTATCCTCATCAGACAAGTCCCCCATGATTTTTTCCAGGGAGTCCTTTAGTCCGAAATTTTTGGCCAGTGCTGCTTTAAGTTCATTTTCAGTGGCAATTACTGGTTCAATATCACACCCAGTAGCCATGCGCACATCATCCATAGCCAAGACATTCAGCGGGTCAACCATGGCTAAGGTCAGTCGGTTCCCTAGCTTCTTAATGGGCAAGACATGATAGCGCTGAGCTAGATTTAGCGGGATGCTCCGGGCAATTTCAGGGTCAATATGTATTTTACTTAAGCGAACAGAGGGAATGCCCAACTGGTTCTCCAAAACGTGTAAAATTTGCGACTCTTTAACGATTCCCAATTGGACCAGCACCCGGCCTAGTCGCTCATTACTTTCTTTTTGCCGGTCTAGTGCCATCTGGAGTTGGTCTGAGGTAATAATTTTGGCATCTATTAATAAATCACCTAGGCGTTTCTTAGTTGCTATAAACATATTTACCTCCGCATAGCTTTTTCTCGGTCAGGTCATTCGACAATATAGTGGAATATAATGAAAAGTAGGTGGAATATTGTGGCTATTATGTGCCAAATTGTTAAGTTTTTCGGTAGTATATAGTAATTTGACAGCATCCCCGAAAATCCTGCAAAATACTTACATAATATGTTCTAGCATAAAAAAAATGGGTAGATTGGCCTAGGCCTCTCTACCCACAACACTCTTCTTATTTAATTTCGTTTTGATAAATTCCAACAAACCCTTCTTTTGCTCTTCTTGGAGTTGGTCTTCGACTTGATGCTTTTCTTGTTCTAACTTTTCTAACTGTTGGCTTAGTTCTCGACCTTCCTGTCTAGATACCTGCAGTTCTTGCATGATTGCAGTTAGCATGATAAAAACAGTTGTTTTGAAGTTATGCTCTACACCCAGGGAGCTAGTCAAGATATGGTCTAGTTCTAATCTTCTTTTCGCTCCATCAATTGTATATTGTTCAGTTTTTAGCAATTCCTTGATTTTGGTAAAAATCTCTAATTGCTTTGAGCTGAAGCATTTGCGCTGATTTCGAATCAGGCTAGCTCCTAGGTATTCGGCAAATTCCTTCTCCCAAAAACGAATGGTGCTCATCTCTACCTGCAGAATAGTTGCTACTTGTTTAATCGTTAACAATTTTTCTTCGGTTTGTTCCTTATTTAATTGCTTATCTTCTAATTGTTCACTATGTACTGTTTTATCTGCTAGGTGCTCTATGTTTGCGGAGTTTAATTCTACACGCTCAATATTTACGGTGTTTAATTCTACTTGTTCAGTATTAACTCTATTGTCTTCAGCATGTCCAATAATAACTGCTTCTTCTGCTGTTTGTTCAGCTTTAAGTCTGAGATTAGCTAGAGGACCCCCGATTAGCTCGTCTTCCACCTGTTCGTTTGACTGCTCTTTAACTTCTAGGGAAACCTGTGGTATCGGTGAGATCATTTCATTTACTGGAGGGCTTTCTTCAGCTTCGACCAACTTAATGGTAGGTACAGGCGTAGGATATTTTGTTACTATAGGTGGCGATTCCTTATGTGTTTGGAACACAAGTGGTAATATGGACGTTGTACTTTCTCTGGCTGCCGCAAGTTCTTCTATGGCCTCGTAACAATTACTTAGTGCTTCTTGAGGTACTACAATCCGAGGCATTTGTGTACTGGTCATAAGTTTGTGTTCGTGCGTGGGTGCTTGCAGCGCTTTTTTCCCGGCATCTTCGAGTAATTCTCTAATCTCTACCTCTGGTTCAATCGATCTAACTTTCTTTTCTTTTGAAACCACCTTTGCCCCTTTAGTTTTGTTGCGTTTGGCCACAAAATCACCTCATGTTTCACTTATTATAACTAAACTTAGTTATGTAAAACTTGATAGTAAGTTTCTACCATTTATTACCAGATACCTGCTTTCTGAGCCAGTAATTTACCGTATTATTCTGCTATTCTTTGTCATTTATAGACTCTAGTCCACAAGATAATCAAACTAAGGACATACCTTAAATAAAAAAATAATAGGCTTAAATTCAGCCTATTATTTCTAACGCTATATTAAGATTTCATTTGCTCTGCCTAAGACTCCATTGCGATTTCTAAGGTTCCATCTTCTAGAATGTGATAGGACTCAAAGCTGGGCCAATTGCCCTGTCCCTTGACTACTATTTCGGTAAAACAGCCCCAGCAGAAATAGGTCTGTTTAGAGATTTTTCCTAGGTCTTTACTGCCACACTGGGGACATAATCGAAAAGCAAAGCGCATGGTTTTGGCCTTCTTACCCATAAATCTTCCTCCAACATCATATTTTTGAAACTAAGCCTTAAAAACATGAAAAGGCAACAGTCCCTCAGCAGACACTGTGCTTTTCGTTTATTTGGCATAAATTGTTGTCATAACATTTATCTATTAACAGTATAACACAAAACCACAGTGTTTTGATGGCAAATTTTCGACATTTTTTATTTTATAACTGTTTTTCTCAGAGTTTCTGCCATTATTTGCACAGGTGCAGACACTCCCGTCCAAAGTTCAAAGGCTATGGCACCTTGGTAAAGTAGCATCCCTAAACCAGATAGGGTGTGACAACCATGCTCAGTAGCAACCCTTAATAGGCTAGTCTGTACAGGGTTATAGACTAGATCTGCCACTAGGATATTAGGGCTTAAATAGTCGGTAATTATTGGAGGTATTGTACCACTGTCGGGGTACATCCCAAGTGAAGTGGTGTTAACCAAAATTTGGCAAGCTCGCATTGGCTCCTTTAAGGCCTCTGCTGTCCAAGCGACAACTTCGGCCTGGGTCTTGGTATGGCGCGTGATTACCTCGGCTATTTCCACCGCTTTTTCCGGAGTTCGATTCACTAGATAGATTTTTTCTGCTCCCTCTAAGGCGAGTTGGATACCAACACCTCGGGCAGCTCCGCCTGCACCTAGTAAGATAACTGTCTTCCCAGCTGGTTCTACTTTGGCATCTTCTCTGAGCGAACGCACGAACCCTTGTCCATCTGTATTGTAACCCCATAGTTCGTTATCGAAGTTAACAATGGTATTAACTGCACCAATCAGCACTGCCTCTGGGGACACTTTGTCTAGGTAAGGAAGCACTGCCTGTTTATGCGGAATAGTGACATTCACACCACTGAAACCTAAAGCTTTAATAGCATCCACTGCCATGCTAAGCTGTTCTGGCAGTACTTTAAAGGGAAGATAACAGCAATCTAGTTTCAGGTGGGCAAAGGCTTGATTATGCATTAAGGGTGAAAAGGAATGTTCTACAGGGTTACCGAAGATACCCATTACTTTAGTTTTAGCTGTTATCAACAAGACTCGATTCCTCCTTGAATTTAGGGTTACTAAAATAAAATAGGAGTTAGCCATGGCTTAACTCCTATTGTTAGACATTATCTCTTAAATTCCTGCTTATTAAGATTTCTAATTAGCCTGACTGAAATACAGTTTAATTTCCAAACCATCATCTCTGCGAATTAAACCTAAATCTCTAATCTGATATGCTGCTAACTGGGGCTCTTCGGCCCGGATTTGCCGCACAGAATTCCGAAGTTCGCGCAAGAATTTGGTGGGATCATTCTGTAGTATTTCTTGCATAGAGGGTAGCAAACGTGAAATAGTAATTTCCTTATCCATAAACATAATACCTCCCCAAAGGCTCATGTTTATACTATATCCGCTTTGCAAAACTACTATACCTATTATTTTATTCTATGCATTACAAATCTTTCGAATTTGCGGGCGAAGGAGGTCCAGACAAATTCCTTCTGCTCCAAAGGATTTACCAGGATGGTATACAAACCCATTCTGTTTCCCCCAAAAACATCAGTAAAAATCTGATCGCCTACCACAGCAGTTTCAGCTGGTGAGGTGCCTAGCAAGAGTAGAGCTCGCTTAAAGGCCTTGCGCCGTGGTTTAATTGCTCGCGAAATGGCAGGTACCCCCAACTCGCGGGACAATTTGGTGACCCGTTTAGAAAGATTATTAGAGACAATGCAAAACTTGATACCTGCTTGTTGTTGAATGGCAAACCATTTAATAATCCCCTCAGAGATTGTTTTTCCTCTCCAGGATATGATGGTATTGTCCAGATCAACGATAATACCCTTTAGTCCCTGACCTTTCAGAAATTCTACACTCAGGGAATCCAAGTGTGAAATCAAGAGGTCTGGCTTGAGACCTTTGCCCATTTAACTTACACCCTATCCAGAAAATTTCAAATAACTCTTATCTGGTCACTTGATTAAAACAATATATGCATTCAGCTATTAGTTTATTATTTAACCTTGATAATAAACGTGCCTGAGGGCTTATATACCGCCTTATTCTCTAGCTTAACCCAAAGTTCTACTGTGTAATCTCCGGGTGTTCCAAAGGTTCCGATTGCGCTAAACATAAGTTTATCAAAACTGAAGTGACGCATCCCATAAGTATCACGTTTGAAAGCATTGCTCTCAATATATTTACCATCTTTCTTCACCATTAGATTAATATACTCGATTGGATCTCCCGAGAATAAGATTCCATCGAAACCATAGGTTGCCCCTTTTGAGATAGTAATGCTTTGCCCGATAGGAAGACCAAAAACCTTAGTCCCGTAGGCTGATTGGGTAGGCAAGATAGCTTGATTCTGATTCTTAACCTCTAAGATCAACCTACCAACAGGTTTCGCTGGCTGTACCAGATTAGTGGTCTTGACCCAGATTTCAATCGCATAGATACCTACCCCAGGGAGGTTACGTGTATCAAAAACAATCTTATTAAGTGAATAGCTACTCGTGCCTGGTGGAACTGAAATAACACTTTTTTCGTAATTAGTAATTTTGGCAGTTACTTTGGTGATACTACTGTCTGCCGTGACCAAGCCTTGCAAGGTAAATTTATCCCCAAAATAAACTTGGTTATACTGCTTAAGCCCTTCTATTCTCGGGGGTGAGCCTGCTACGTTTATTTGTATTGAGGCTAAAGGTTTTACTGCTTGAGGAAAGGCAACAGATTTTGCATATAGTTCCACCACATAAGTACCCGTCTTGGTGAGCTCTTGGTTTGAAAACTCTAAGTTACTTAATTCATAGACACTAGTATTTGGATTAAGTGTGTGCTTTTTGATGAGAATGGAGCCCTTAGTGGTTTTACCACTCAGCGTGGCCGTCACTTCGGTAAGGTTAGTTCTCGAAGTAATCCGGCCACCTAGCCGATAGCCACTACCTTGGGGTACTTGGGCAAAATCGATAATACCTTCCGCAATTGGTGCTTCTCCCGGCCTAACCTCCAGTACCATAGTCGCCAATGGCGCGCGAGGAGTTGTCAGCTTTTCAGTTTTGACCCAGATACTTACTTGATATAACCCTGCCTTTGAATATGCCGGAAGTTTAGTATCAAGTTTTAAGCTATTTAAATTATAAAACTTACTATTGGGTTGGGCACTACCTGCAGTAAGCTGTCCTTTAAAGTTATTACTACTAACCTGCATAGTTACTTTGGTAATTTTTTCGAGAGCTGATAAGGATCCCTCTAGTTGGTAACTCTCACCTAAAGTAATTTTCCTAGTAAGCCCTGAGGGAAAACTATTAAGCTTAGGCGCTTGACTAATTATGGGCAGCTGACCATCTTTAACAGTCAACGTCATTAAGGCTACAGGTTTAGTAGGTTTAGAGTTGTCCAAGGTCTTTACCCAAACTTCTATCGTGTAAGTTCCGGACTTAGATAATAGACCAGTAGAAGTATTAACCGCAATACCCTTCAAATCAAATGCAGAAACAGGCTGTTGAAAAGCACTAGACCACAAGGTCGTATTTTTCCCGCGGACATTTAGTGTTACTTTGGATAACTTGCTTTTGGTACTGAGTATACCTTTGAAGGAATAGTTACTACCTTTGGTTACTTGGTCAGCTACAGGTAACCCTGTTAAGTTAATTGTCCCAGCATTCCCCTGTTGAACAGCTTGTTTTGCTCTAATGTTAATGATTGTTGTAAGAGCTGCTCGATTACCTGATACACTTTCAGCTGCTAGATAGATTTTGTATTGGTGCCCTTCTGCCAAAAGGGTAGCCGGAAGTGTATAGTTAGTCAGCATGCTTTTTAGCTCCGGGACTATTAGTTGATTGGTGGTTAGATCTCGAACTGCAATAATATATTTTGTAGCGTTCGCTACACCATTCCAGCGCAATGCGAGATTTTGCTTTTCGATAAGGGCCTGATTACTCAGCGATGTCAGCAATGGTGCCTGCAATAGAGTTGGGTTACCAGACACTCCCGGTAAAACTGGAACTTTGGGTGGCTGTTGCACTCCAGAGTTCATTGGAATATTCGGAGAAGTTGTTGTTGCAGGTACGTCAGGAGCGCCAGACTGCACTTTGAAAAAAGAGTATCCGGAATACTTATTATTGGCGTAGTCTTCAACCGCAATAAAAATTCGGTATTGGTGTCCTGGTGTTAAGCTATCCTGGGGAATAGTATAGCTTGTCTGGGTGAGTTTAGTTTCCGGGATTAGTAATACGTTTGTTGTGAGATCCCGCAAGCCGATAAAATACCCTTTTGCTCCGGTAATAGCATTCCAGCTAACAATGGTATTAGCTTTGAAAACTGTGGAATTATTAGTTGGTGCATTTATCGTAGGTGCCACAAGAGAGTTAGTTCCAGTATTCGGTGCTGTTCCCCCATTGTTAATGATTGCATTCCCTGTGATTGTAATATAAGTATACCCGGCTACCTTATTACCATTAGCATCTTCTGCAGCTAGATAAATTCTGTACTGGTGTCCTCCAGTGAACTTATCCGCTGAAAAGGTATAATTTGTTTGAGTAATTTTAGCTTCAGGAATTACTAACACATTAGTTGTCATGTTCCGTAGTCCTATGGAATAGCCTGTTGCACCGGAAACACTATTCCACTTGACTAAAATATCCGCTTTCCCTAAAGTTGAATTGTTGGTGGGAGTAGTTACCGTAGGTGCCACCAGAGAACCGCTTCCAGTAGCTGGTGTTGTAGTTGAATTGTTGGATGCGGTACCTTTAATTTTGAAGTACGAATATCCAGCTTCTTTATTACCATTCGTATCTTGCGCAGCCAAATAGATTCTATACTGGTGGCCATCAGTCAATTTCCCTGTTGGTATTGTGTAATTAGTTTGGGTAAGATTAATTTCCGGAATTAGTAGCTCGTTTGTTGTTAAGTCGCGAAGACCAAATCCGTAGCTAACTGCCCCAGGAACACTATTCCAGGTTACCGCCATATCGCTCTTATCGTATTCTCCCGCGGTAGGGTAAGTCACCACTGGGGGAGATATAGTACTTATTCCCGTTGCACTGGCTTGGTCAATACTCCAAACCAACAAGAAAGCCACTAGTAAGCTTACATATATAATTGATTTTGTGTTTAGCCGCTCTAGATTGTTCATATACTTCACTCTCCCTGTACGAGTAATTGGTGGGTTATAGATATTCTGTTGATCAGCTACTAGTGGTTATTTTCGACATATTTAACCACAATTCCTTCCACTTCTTTCCTCGCTGTTAGAAAACAGAGAAAAGTGAAAGAGGACGTTACCTAACGGCAAATCTGCCATTAAAGGTAAACGTCCCCTTCATATTATGCCCTAAAAGTACATCACTGTCACAGAGACGACGGCGCCAAAAGTCTTGTTTGGTCCCTCTTAAGACTTTATGTTCGTCAATTTTCATTAAACAGATTCTTTAATAAATTGTCAGCAATCTGTTTTAAAACTCCCCTGATCACATTATCCGGTGAATCTCCGAATATAAAATTGATGATCCTCATAAATCATTTGTAAGCTTCAAACGTCTCATTAAATTCGTACTCCACTTCTAAAATGCTATTATAGCTTTGTTCAACACCCATCAACCTTTTCAAAAATAATAGTTCTTTTTGTGTCAATGCCAACTCCTCATACCATGAGCATTTCTTGCCACCTTTGAATTCAAAAGATGAATAATACAGGTGCAGAAGGAAATCACCTAAAAAAGCGAAGTCCATATCTGCCCTGTATTTTTTGTTATTAATCCAGCGGGCAAGCCCGAAATCAACAAGGTTAACCTTTTGTCCGTCATACAAGGTATTTGGCACTCGGATATCTCTATGAACTACTCTCTTTGAATGCAAATACTTTAAAATTCCAACTAGCTGCTTTCCTACTCTGTATATCTCATCTCTCGCAAACATATGTTTATCAAGATATATAAT
>CAZKEO010000037.1:0-9091 GCA_964551785.1 uncultured Eubacteriales bacterium
AAGGCTATACAAAGCTGACTGGCTTAGATCCTTACCCTGTGTGTGTTTCCAATGTCCAACAGCATGGGATAAATGCCCTGTTGGGAGGCATTTTGTCAAGTGAGTCAACAAATGAAGCTTATTTAACTGAACAATTCGATTGCGTGATTCTTTCCCATGTATTAGAGCATGTGTGGGATTTAGCAACAGCCGTGCAAAAGGTGCTTTCCTGGCTCAAGCCCAGGGGAGTATTGTATGTGGAGTTACCTGATGCAAACCGCTATGTAGATTATTATGCAGTGCCCTATCATTATTTTGACTTGGAGCATATCAACCATTTCGATGAGCATTCCATGCAAAATTTAATTTTGCAATTTGGCTGTCAGCAGCTTTTTACTGCTAAAAAGGAAATTCCACTTTCGAATACTAAAACCTATCCGGCGATTTATGGGGTTTATCAAAAGTTTAATGATCAAAGTTGCTATCGAAAAATCATTCCGAATTTTGAAGTTCGAGAGAGCCTGGATCAATATATAACAAGATCTCGTCAAGCTTACCAGTGGCCGCAACTAGAGCAACTAGTGGAAGAACAACAAGAAGTAGTTATTTGGGGAGTAGGTTCATATACCTTTCAGCTATTGGCTAATACTCCTTTAGGTCATTGTAAAATTAGAGCTTTTGTTGATCAAGACTTTAAGAAACAGGGTTTACAACTAAAAAATGTTTTAATATATCCACCATCCAAAATTAATAATTACACAGGGCCCATAATTGTTTGTTCGGCTTTATACAGTGACCTGATTATCCAAGCTATCAAGGACCTGGGAAATACCAATGTGGTGCTCGAACTGCAATAAACTTTGGGGGTCCTATGGAAAACAAGCTTATTAGATTTCTCATAGTGGGTGGGATCAATACCGTTTTTGGCTATTTAGTCTATGCCTCTTTAATACTGTTAAATTTCCATTATTCAATAGCTGCCTTGCTGGCTACTAGCTTAGGTGTTTTATTTAATTTCAAAACCACCGGAAAGCTGGTTTTTCAAAATAATAATAACAGCTTAATTTTTAAGTTTATTGGTGTCTATACCTTTACTTATTTAATAAATTTAGTGTTTTTGAGACTTTTTGAACTTTATAAGGTGGATATGTTTATGGCGGGAGCAATATTATTGCTCCCAATGGCCTTAATCTCCTTTGGGTTAAATAAGAAATTTGTGTTTCAGAAGGAGCAGGAAAACCAATGAAATTCATCAGTGTTGTCACAGCCTGCTATAACGAAGAAGAAAATGTGGAGAATGTCTACAATCAGGTTAAAGCGGTTTTCGCTGGTCTGGCTGGTTATACTTATGAGCACATCTTCATAGACAATGCCTCCAAAGATAGAACGGTAGCAATTTTAAAAAAACTGGCAGCAACTGACCCCAATCTGAAAATCATTGTCAACAACAGAAATTTTGGCCATATTCGTTCACCCTTTCATGCTTTACTTCAAGCTAGTGGAGCTGCAGTTATATCAATGGCTGCCGATCTTCAGGATCCTCCTGCCATGATAGCTGACTTGCTCAAAAAGTGGGAGGAGGGCTATCAAGTAGTCCTGGGAATTAAAACCCAAAGTGAGGAAGCACCGGTTATGTTTGCTATCAGAAAAGTCTATTATGAGCTGCTTACTAAATTGGCAGAAGTAGAGTTAGTCAAAAATAGTACTGGATTCGGACTGTATGATCAAAAGGTTATTGAACTGTTCAGGGAAATAAATGACCCATACCCCTATTTTAGAGGTCTTATTTCCGAATTAGGCTTTGAAAGCGCAGAGCTTGAATATAAGCAACCCTCCAGAAAAAGAGGGGTTACCAAAAATAACTTTGATACCCTTTATGATATGGCTATGTTAGGCCTTACTAATCACTCCAAAATACCGTTAAGGTTAGCCACTATGTTAGGCTTTGCCATGGCCACAGTCAGTTTGTTAATAGCAATAGTATATTTTTTGGCGAAGCTTATTTTTTGGAGTAGTTTTTCGATGGGGGTAGCACCAATAGTCATCGGGATGTTTTTCTTCGCCTCTGTACAGCTAATTTTTATTGGGATTATTGGTGAATATGTAGGTTCAATATATACTCAAGTGCGAAAAAGGCCATTAGTTATTGAAAAAGAAAGAATAAACTTTTAACCACAAGTGCTGAAGGTCTGGGTTGGTGTGGAGGATAGCACAATGAAAAAAAAGCAGGTGTGGAAATGCCTGACAGTTGTTGGGCCCTATGCCGGGGCAGTTACCCTCTGCCTATTAATACTGGCTTGGGTTATGAAGTTATGGCAAATAGACCTGACCATTCCATTGGGTTATCATGGTGATGGTTTGTCTGCCAGTGTAGCTATTAAAGGAATTATTGATAATGGCTGGTATCTACAAAATCCCAATGTCGGCATGCCAACAGGCTTGGATCTTCGGGACTATCCCACAGCAGATAATTTTTATTTCTTATTAATCAAGCTGCTCTCATATTTTACGTCTGATTATGCTGTAATCTTGAATCTGTTCTTTTTGCTTTCTTTTCCTTTAACAACTCTGACTGCCTTGTTTACCTTTCGGCAATTTAACCTTTCCTATCCTTCTGCTATCGTAGGCAGCTTACTTTTCACCTTTCTTCCTTATCATTTCATGCGGGGTATTAGCCACTTATTTCTCTCTTCCTATTATGTTATTCCACTAGCAGTAATGGTAATTCTCTGGGTATATGAAACCAACAAGCTCAGCTTAGAACGACCAAATCTTAAAGCTATAGCAAGTGTAGCGATTTGTCTGCTTGTAGCCTCTTCAGGGGTATATTATGCTTTTTTTACTTGTTTCTTTCTAGTTGTAGCTGGTGTGTCAGCTTCACTCTGGCGCAAGAATCTCAAGCACCTGCTAGTTTCGGGAGTTTTAATAGGTGTGATTATCCTTGGAATTATGCTCAATATAGCTCCCGGTCTCCTTTACAAATACACCAATGGCGAAAATACCGAAGTAGCTCGGCGCAGCCCGTTGGAAAGCGAAATTTATGCAATGAAAATTACTCAGTTGTTGCTGCCGGTTACTGGACACAGGCTGCCTTTCTTTGAGCAGGCCAAGGGCTTGTACAATGGTGGCTCACCTCTGGTTAATGAAAACGATACGGCTTCCTTAGGATTTATCGGGAGTATGGGCTTAGCTGTATTACTAGGGGGTTTGTTTTACCGAAAGCCTTTTCCCGTTAAGCCAAATTTATTTAGAAATCTAAGTGAATTAAATATTGCAGCTGTGTTGTTGGCTACCATGGGTGGTCTGGGAACGCTTTTTAATTATGCAATTACTCCGCAAATTCGGTCGTACAACAGAATTAGTGTGTTCATTGCCTTCTTTTCTTTACTGGCGCTGATGTCACTATTAGAAGGTTTGAATAATAAGCCGAATAAGTTTACTCTGCCTCAAAAAAATAGATATTATGGACTTCTCGGACTGCTTCTCTTAATTGGTATCCTGGATCAGACCACGGTTTATTTTATTCCTCCATATAGCACCGCGAAAGTAGAGTTTGTAAGTGATGATGATTTCGTACAAAAAATCGAGGCATCAGTGCCCAAAAATGCAATGATCTTTCAACTGCCCTATGTACCCTTCCCAGAAAGTCCACCTGTGAATAAAATGACAGATTATGACTTGTTTAGGGGCTATCTTCATTCCCAAAACCTGCGTTGGAGTTATGGAGCAATGAGAGGCAGGGAGGCTGATATTTGGCAAAGAGAACTTGCTGCCAAGCCGGTAAACGAACTTGTGGAGGCGTTATCCCTGGCCGGGTACAGTGGTATTTATCTGGACCGCTTTGGCTATACCGATAGGGGAGAGGCTCTGGAGCAAAAACTAACCCACTTGCTTAATGTTCAGCCTATTTCCAGTGCTAATAACAGGCTGGCTTTCTTTAACCTTACGGAGTATAACCTGAGCACAAATGCTCAATATTTAAGCACAGCAGGGGTAGCAAAGCGGGAAATGTTAATTAATCCGCTGCTGATGACCTGGCAGGGTGGTTTTTCAGGTTTGGAAGGAAATGCTGACTTTAACTGGCGCTGGTGTTCTTCTGAAGGTGAATTGCGGATCTACAATACCTCCAAGCGGGAAAGAACAGTAACCTTGGAGATGTATTTTGCCACAGGGTATGAAAAACTAGCAAATTTGCAGCTCGAAAGCTCTATGTTTTCAACTAAGCTTAATATTAATGCCAAAGATACTTTTTTTTCAAAAACTGTAGTTATTCCTCCAGGGAGACAGGTTATCAAATTTAGCTGTAATGCTGACAGGATAAATGCTCCAGGCGACCCTAGGGCTTTAGTATTTAGAGTCGTTAATTTTAGCAAACAGGAGGAGCTATAGATGAGCAGCTTTCTGGCCAAAGCAGTTGGACATAAAAAAAATATTTATCAGGCTACAGCTGTTATCATTCTGTCGCTGATGATGCTGGCACCTATGTTGGAGAGTGGCTATAACAGTGATGATATCTTAAATTCAATGACCAAGGGTGTGGTTCTGGAAGACAATCAAACTGTGGCCAGCTATGCATTTTCTATTCTTCAGAATTGGCTGTTTCACGAAGGCCGTATTTTTCCCTTAGCGGTCGCCTTCTATAGTTTTTTTTACTATGTAACTAACCTATATTTATATAAACTAATAATCCTTGGTTTAATCATTGTTGATTTACTTGTTTTTGGTTATTTTATTCAGTTATTAACCAAATCTAGAGCGATAGGCTATTTAGCTATTTTAGTCACACCACTTTTCTTCCAATTTCGTTTATACCATGACCCAATTTTAAGCTTTTCCGGGTTGCTGCAAACAATCTTATTATTTGTACTCTGCTCGCTAATTTTTCTCCAGCTTTATTTAAGAGAGAGAAAACGATACTTATTAGCTTTAAGTTTGTTAACCTATACTGTGAGTCTGTTAACTTACGAAATTTCTTATGTATTTAGCTGCTTTCACTTTATAATCATTTATTTTCATTTAAACCCAAGAAAATTCTTTCCTGCCCTCAAGGAGTCACTACCCTATATCTTATTGTCATTTATCTTTGTATTAGCTTCGATCTTATTACGAGTTTATTGCGGAGTACCCTTGAGCGGAGGAAGTGCTGCAGGTGCTTATACACCCAATTTCAATCTAACTGTTTATTTTGCTACCTTGCTCAAGCAAACTTCCGCTGCCTTTCCACTAAGTTATTATCTGCTTAATCCTCAAGGAATTTTTAACAATACGTATGCTTATCTGCAGAACTATTTTTCTTTAAATATTATCTTCATTGGAATTGGTTATTTCGTTATAGCCATGGAAACTTTCAGACAAATCTTCACCGAGTCAGCTCATGAGAAAAATAAAATTACTGTAAAAAAGGTGATGCTATTAGGATTATCTATGCTGATTTTACCAGGAGTCTTGATTGCACTTTCGCCTAAGTATCAACATGAAGTATATTGGGGTGTGGGCTATCTCCCTGTATTCATTTCCTATTTCGGCCTGACTATGCTGGTGGTATCAGTAATTTATCTTGCTTTAAGCAAATTAAAACTAACTAAGCAAAATTCAGCTTTTCTTTTGTCAATAGCGTTATCAGCAAGCTTGGGGTATGTCGGTATATTAAACTATACCAATAATAAAATTGTTAATGAGCACTTAAATTCTTTTGTCTTGTACCCCAGAACAATAATTGAAGAGGCCATTAGCGGAGGACTGTTTCAAAAAATTTCCTCTGATGCTTATCTAGTGGTGAATAGCAAATATCCATGGGATCAAGCGGCCTTTTATCGAATGCATTCCGGAATAAAATTTAAACATGTGGGGTATCAAGGGCAATACCTCAACTATGCCAAGAATAATAACTTGTTTTATTTGAGTTATGACTCATCTTCCCAGGAGAATGGTTATGCAATTTTGGGCGAAATAAAAAACCTCTCTGCTTCCAACTACAAGTTGAATGGTGTAACTGCAGAAAAGGCCTATATCTATGTACGTACTCCTTATACCTCAGCTTTAAGCAATATTTCGATCAATGGTCGCTTGGTTGACAAGGTACGGATGGAATTGTCAGAACCAGTTACTCTTGAAGGGCAAGAAATCAGCCTAATTTCATCTGGTGTAAACTGGAGAATCTATGCGATATCCGGACAGGATAAATTAATTGATTTACTTTCGTTAAAGGTGAACACAATGGCCAGCAAAAGTGAGTCATCTGTATTTTGGCGAACTAAAAGCCTAAGTCAATTAGCTTTAAAGGATGATGAAAATGTTCTATTACATATAGGGTTTGAAAATGCCTTTGACAATAATCGAGTGGAGCTAGAACCTTTAGCCTTGAACGACAATTTTACGATTGAAGCTGTAATTAAACCCTCAAAAAACCAAAGCGCCAATGCTAACATTATGGGCAACCATCCAGGCTACAACAACTTTGAAGGTTTTGTGATCCAACAAGATGGTCAAAACCAGAATGTTTATGGTTTTGGCTTTGGCAATGGTCAGTCGTGGCTGCCAGGGGTTAATTTCCAACTAAATGCTGAGGAGTGGAATTACTTAACTATCAATGTGGACAAAAGTTTAGTAAAAATATTTCACAATGGGCTGCCAGTAGCGTCTGTAGATGCTCAAGGTACAATGAAAAATAGTACAATGCCTTTCTTCATTGGTAACTGGGGAAGTAATGACCGTCCCTTTAATGGGTTGATTAATGAGGTTAGGATCTCCAATGGTACATTATCAGAAAAAGCTATCCTGGCAAACTGGCAAAGGATTCGAGAAAAAGTGAGGTAAAAGCTATGCTGGAGAAGAATTTTTGGTGTGGAAAAAAGGTTTTTCTCACCGGACATACGGGTTTTAAGGGCTCTTGGCTGTGTTTGTGGTTGCATTATTTAGGTGCAAAGGTTACCGGGTATGCTTTAAGTCCGCCAACAAAGCCAAATTTATTCGAACTCTGCCAAGCTGAGCAGTTTATCACCTCGATAATTGCAGATATTAAGGACAGAGAGAAGCTGCAAAAGGCGATGCTTGCGGCTGAACCTGAAATAATTATTCACATGGCAGCCCAACCCCTGGTAAGAGAAGCCTATCTAAATCCTGTGGAAACCTATGCTACCAATATTATGGGTACGGTACATCTTTTGGAGGCAGTCAGAGTGTGTAAAAGCGTAAAAGCAGTCGTCAATGTTACCACAGACAAATGTTATGAAAACATGGAATGGGTCTGGGGATACCGGGAAAATGATGCCTTGGGTGGTTATGATCCTTATTCGGCCAGTAAGGCTTGTTCAGAGCTGGTCACCTCGTCATATCGGAATTCATATTTTAATCCTAGGGAGTACCAGGTTCATGGTGTGGGTATCGCTTCGGCCAGGGCGGGTAATGTGATTGGCGGGGGTGACTGGGCAAAGGACAGACTGATTCCTGATTGTATCAGAGCTCTTACTAAAGGAGAAAAAATAATTATTAGAAATCCGAAGGCGGTTAGACCCTGGCAGCATGTTTTAGAACCACTTGGCGGGTATCTTTTATTAGCGCAGAAGCTATATCAAGCCAGCCCCCAGTATACTGGAGCCTGGAACTTCGGTCCGAATGATGATGATGCCCAAACTGTGGAATGGATAGTTAAGCAAATATACACCAAGTTAGGGCAAAAAAACATTCTGGAAACGAACGAGCAACTATGCACTTTTGATATAACTCAAGGGGAAAGCCCACATGAAGCGAATTATCTGAAACTTGATTGCTCGAAGGCTAAATCGGAGCTTGGTTGGAGCACTAAATGGAACCTAGAACAGGCTTTAGATAAGGTAATAGAGTGGCTGGAAGCATATCAGGAAAACCAGGATATAAAAGAAGTATGCTTTCAACAAATAGGAGCTTTTTCTAGCTGACTATGCTTATTTATTTTTAATACTCTTCATATAGGTCTTATGCCCACCTGATAAGTTATACACCTTTTTAAAGCCATGGTTAAGCAGGATATTTTGAGCGGCATTCCCGGTGACCCCTTTATTACAATGGGTAACTGTCAGGGTTTCTTTGTCTAGTGCATCTAGCTGTAGCCGGATCTTATCCTGAGGCATACTGATTGCCCCGGGAAGATGTGATTCTGCATATTGGCTTGAGGCTCTGGCATCTATAATAGTTACTTGCTCTCCAGCCTCAATTTTCGCCTGCAATTCCTCGGCAGTTATCAATTCTCGGCCTCTATTTAGGGCATTGTCCAGAATCATCCCTGTATACATTACAGGGTCTTTTGTTGTAGAAAAGGGTGGTGCATAGGCTAAGTCTAGATGAAATAGGTCTTCTGCCTTAGCACCAAAGGTGATGGCTGTACCTAATACATCAATTCTTTTATCAACACCAGTTTCCCCGATAATTTGAGCTCCCAGAACTCGGCCAGTAGCTTTATCGGCAACTGCTTTAATAATCATTTCTTTTCCGTGGTAGTATTCTGGTTTATCAGGCTTAATATTGTGACATACCACAGTAGCAAAACCAGCTTCTTTAGCGGATTTTTCGGTTAGTCCGGTTTGGGCTACGGTTAGCTCAAATACTTTGCAGATGCCAGTGCCGAGAATTCCTCTAAACTCCAAAGCTCCACCGGTTATTTGGTCACCTGCGATTCGGCCCATTTTGTTGGCTGTTGAGCCTAACGGCCTGTACAGTGGCTGCTTTGTTAGCAAAGAATAGCCTTCTGCACAGTCTCCACAGGCATAGATATCGTCAATATTCGTCTGCATTTTGGAATTGACTTTTATCGCTCCAGTTGGGCCAATTGTTATTCCGGCATTAACTGCCAGGTCTACATTTGGTCTTACCCCAGCAGCGAGCAGCACAAGGTCAGTAGCAAGTACCTTTCCGCTCTTAAGGATAACTTGGCTGACAGAAGAAGCTCCTTCAAGCTTAGCAGCAGAATCCTTTAATACTAATTTCACACCCCTTGCGCTAAGGTGCTCCTCCAAATATATGGACATATCTGGATCTAAAGCAGGCATAGCATGCTCTGCCATTTCCACAATAGTTACCTCTAGTCCGCGTAATCTTAAGTTTTCTGCTATTTCCAGACCAATAAAGCCAGAGCCGA
>CAZKEO010000038.1:0-9054 GCA_964551785.1 uncultured Eubacteriales bacterium
ACAGCTACAGCGATTGCCAAGGAACTAAATATCATTCAAGATGATAGTCAAGTACTGATTGGCAGTGAGTTAGCCAAACTCAGTGATGCAGAATTTAAAATCCAGGTCACCAGATATTCCGTGTATGCTAGAGTCTCGCCGGAACATAAGGTTCGGATAGTGCAAGCCTGGAAAGAGCATGACAAGGTGGTGGCGATGACAGGTGATGGGGTCAATGACGCACCGGCTTTAAAGGTTGCAGATATAGGGATTGGGATGGGTATCACTGGGACTGATGTAGCCAAGGGTGTCGCTAATATGGTGCTTTCTGACGATAACTTTGCCACCATCGTAGTAGCAGTGGAAGAGGGCAGGAAGGTCTATAGCAATATTCGCAAAGCTATCCAGTTTCTGCTCTCCTCCAACTTGGGGGAAATTGTTACCTTGTTCATTGGTACCATGCTGAACTGGTCAGTGTTACTTCCCATTCACATCTTATGGGTAAATCTGGTGACAGACAGCCTTCCAGCCTTAGCCCTAGGTGTAGAACAAGCAGAAAAAGATATCATGAAGCAAAAACCTCGGAAAGCAAAAAGTAGCTTTTTCTCCGAGGGTGTTGGAATCAGTATTATTTACCAAGGCTTTTTCGAAGGGATTTTAACTTTAACAGCCTTTTATTATGGTTTACATAATTACTCTCAAGAGGTAGCGGTCACGATGGCTTTTGCAACACTAGCTTTCATTCAACTGACCCACTGCTTTAATGTACGCTCTAATACCAAGTCAATTTTTAAGATGGGTTTATTCAGCAATCGATACCTATGGGGTGCGATTATTTTAACAGTATTTCTGCAAGTGATGGTTTTGACAGTGCCATTTCTACGTGAAATATTCCGGGTTACTCAGCTTAATACAGACCAATGGCTGGTAGTTGTGGCCACTTCGTTCGCCATCATCCCAATTGTAGAGGTCGGAAAAGTCATCATGAATCAATTCAGGAAATAGCATTTTTAATAAAACCGTAACGGGTTACTCTACGAAATGGTAGAGTAACCCGTTTTTTAACATTTTTACCAGCTTGGTATTGACAAAAATTATACTTATAACATATAATTTAGATAAGTGGATTATAAGTTATAACATTAGTGCAAGACTGATTTAGCAGGAGGTAACCAGGATGAAATTAATCCTTAGAAAAAATGACTCTGCCACAAGTTTGCTTTTATTCATCTACAACCTATACCTAGTCAAGTACTCTCAGGAGAGTTTAAAGTTATCCAGCTTACTTGAGATCTTGAAAGTTTTTAATAAGCAGGAAAGCGCTATCCGAATGTCTTTATCAAGAGCGGTTAAGGCGGGCATTCTCAGCAATTCCAGGCACGGGTCAGAAGTTATCTACTCTCTAACCTCCATGGGAAGACATTCCATTGATTTATGGAACGAGGGAGTGGACAGTTTTTGGAAGCGATACCGGCTCCGACAGTTGCCTTGGGAGGGGAAATGGGATGTCTTAAATATTGATTTTCAGGAGGTTCAACCTCAAAGGTTAGAAGTCATAGATAAGTTACACCAGCTTGGCTTTGCGACCATTAATACCAATACTTGGCTCTGTCCCTATCATCAGCCAACAGCAATTAAAGCATTGACGAAGAAGTTCGGTTTGGACAACGGGATAGTAGAAATTTATGGAGAGTTAGTAGTGCATAAAGAGATGTCAATATTTATTGAAGAGGTTTACTCACTAAAGGCACTCGTACCACAATATCAACAGTTCATCAACAAATATCAAGCTAAACTTGAACAAGCAAAGGGGCTCGAAGCTAAGAACAAATTGATAGCTGGAGAGCAAGCACTACCGTTACTACATGAATTTGGTTGGGAATTCTTCGCTATCGCTGCTAATGATCCGGTCTTACCCAAGCAATTGCATCCAGGTTGGGAAGGTGACGAAGCAGCCAGTATGATGAGGGACTCCAGGGCACGACTCTTACAAGCGGTCTGGGACTATCTTGAAGGAGGGATTTCAAAATGAATTCAGAACAAATTCTTGATTATCTTACTATGGTTTCTAATCAAAATTTAGCCTTAAACCTTACTATGCATATTCTTGCTCTAGTGGCGATTTTAGGTATAATACTACTACGCAATCAAAAGATACAAAGCTTGCTAGTTAATGGTACCATCCTTGTGCTTTTTATGTCAGTAGCAGTTATTGCCTATATTTACGGCAACCCATTCCACTTAATAACCTTTGCATTTTTAGCAGTGGTTACTACCTTAGAATTATTGAAAGGTCACAGTAGTTATAATCATGTCAGCGTAAATGCCAATACCATAATTTTAGTAATGCTAATTGCCGGAGGGCTTTGGTATCCGGAATTTATTGCGGCCAGCAAACTAGAGCTACTCTTGGTTTCACCGGTTGGTGTGGTACCTTGTCCCACGCTGCTAACAGCTTTAGGTTTGATGGGTTTGTCTTATCCTAAGGTTAGTAAAAAGCTTTATGCTAGTACTATTTTACTGGGTATACTCTACGGTATCATTGGAACCTTCATCTTCAAGGTATATCTAGATAGCCTCCTATTGTTTGCGGCCGGGTATAGCCTAGTTAATTTCTATCGCTTAGTAAGCACGGGGAAATACGCTTATGAACGGAAATATTAATTTTCGACAATTGATGCTAATATTAAAAAGGTCGGGAGGATATCCCGACCTTTTTAATATTAGTAACCGTTCACTCTGTGACAGCCTACATGAGTTTAGCCTTTTCCAACATCCGTAGCATCATTACTGCTGCTTCTGCTCTGGTGGAGCTATTGGCAGGACAGAAGTTTCCATCTGGCATGCCAGTGATGATTTTGAAGGAGATAATTTGTCCTAGTGGAGTTCTAGCCCAGTTACTAATTTGCTCAGTGTCTTTAAAGGTTAATTCTGCTAATTGGGTTTGGGTGTTCAGCTTGCTAAACAGGCGAGCAATCATGGCGGCAGCTTCTTCCCGGGTGATGAACTTATCTGGTCCAAAGCTGTTATCTCCATAACCTTTAACAATACCTTCAGGTGCCAACAGACTAACTGCCTGATAAAACCAAGCATTGTTAGGGACGTCTGAAAAAGTTACAGCAGGAGCGCCACTTGGTTTAACCTTGGCATAGTTAAATACTGTGGCTAGCAGAGTGGCAAATTCAGCCCGAGTGATTGACTTATCGGGTTTATAGGTCCCGTCTAAATAACCTTTCAGTAATTTTAGGGAACCCAGACGCTCCACTTCAGCTTTCGCCCAATGGTTACTCATATCACTAAAGAGGGGTTTGCTTGGGGTTGAACTGCTGCTGCAGGAAGGGGTAAAACTAGCAGGCGGAACTGTCAGGCAACTATTGATATATTCGGCAATCGCTGCGATGCCTTCTGCATAAGTATCGAAGTTAGGGTCATCCATATTGATAAACTTGCCTCTATTTCCGATCTGGCCGATAAATTGTTCAGCCTGTGCTTGATTATAGACAGCTGAGCTAATGGTATTATTGCGTCCCCAACCAAGGTAATTAACTTGGTTAGTATTCATGTGAGCAATGATCTGACTGAGGTTTTCCGGATTAGTGAACTCAGGCACACCATCATTATCTAGATTGACGATAATCCGCTTGGTATTATCATTCCAGGTTTGTTGATTGATGACATCCAGAAACGATAAGTCTCGGGAGGTTTCCATAGTAAGGTTCTTAAAGGTGAAATAGCTTAATTCGTCACAGTTATGGGAGTTATAACTGACAAGTGGGCCAAATCCGCCAGCTCCTGTATCTGCAATGATAACATCAGAGTCCGCTCCAGTGGTATCATAAATCACTTGGCCATCTTCGTAGAACTTTAAGGAATTACTAGTAACTTGAACCTTAATATTTTTGGTAACGGCATCACCTTGGGAAGGCTTGGAAGCTAGGAGTTCAATTCCGGGAATTGCTAGTTCAATTTCTGGGATTGCCAATTCAGAAAGTTGATAATCTTCCTCATTATGAAATGCGGTAGCATCTACATTGCTTAACTTATATAACTTAATGGTACTGTGATCATAATAATCATAAAATACTAGGTAACCATTAATTTTGTTGTCAGCAATACTGGTGTTAAAAAGGAAGCCTGCCCCCTCCAAGGTATGAGTACTGACTCCAGACTCATCTATGGCAAACTGAATGGTTTTGGCTCCCGTATTTTGGTCTGGATAAACCATAAAATCCTTATAGGCAGGTACGCTATAACCAACAAAAACTAGACCACCATCTTTAGGATAAATATGCTTGGACCGATAATTGCAATAACTCATGGAGTCATCCTCAAGGCTAACATCTGTGAAATATTTAGTCATATCCTGTGGGTCTTCCTCAAGGTAATAAAAATAGGGTTGGTTAGTGGAATGAGTAGTAAACCAATCAGTTGGTGTACTTCCATCTCTCGGGAAGTCTGGGGAATACACATGATCATAGACAGTCCAGTTAAAATCGCTCTTGGAGTCTACGATACTCGTGCCAGCCTTGGTTATCCTTAGGCGGTCACTAGGGATGCCATAAGTTTCATATACTTTACTTTGGACATCATAAACGAAATTTGAGATATCCACCTCACTAGTGCCCATGGCCAAGGTTAATTCAAGGTTGGGATTACTCAACGAACTAGCTAATACAGGTTGTAGAGGGCAAGCAAAGGCTAGTAGAAATACTAGCAATAACGGGATTGTTCTACTTTTAAACAACTTCCTCAAAAAATTTCCTCCTCCATTTTAAAATAAGCTCGGTTTGTTTTGTCGTAAAGTTAATAATCCATAAAAACACCCCCCCTCTTTATTGATATACTTCCAAGCAAAATTTAGAATCTCGGAGGTAAGTCAAATTAGCTATTTGAGAAGTAAAATAGCTGGAGGGAGGGTTTGTTTTTAGTTAGGTCGATAAAAACAGGAAAAAAGGGGATAATAGTACAGGATTTAAAATCTTAGAAAAAATGGTGATAAACATAGATGAGTGCACACAATGGATTTACCAAGCTAGAGTTAAAAAATCTACTACTTGGCCCAGAGGATATTGAGAAACGGGCAGTAGAAATAGCGAAAAGCCATCTGATTGGGAGCAGTAGTAGGTTTCCCAAATGGCTAATGGGCCGACTGGGGAGCAGCTATCAAAACATCCTATCAGTGTATAAAGAAATTAGTGCCCAGAGTAATGGTACAACAACAGTATCACCGATTGCTGAATGGTTACTAGATAATTTTTACATTATCGAAGAACAAGTCAAGGACATTAAGCATCATGTTTCCCAAAAGTACCAAGCTCAACTGCCTTTATTGAAGAATGAGTCAAGCAAGGGCTCGCCTAGGATTTACACTTTGGCCCTAGATTTAGTCAATCATACTGATGGGATGATCGACGAAAAAACCCTCCTGAATTTTATCAAAGCATACCAGTCGAGCCAGGTGCTCACCATGGGCGAACTGTGGGCGATGCCGGTCATGTTACGAATTGCCTTAATCGAAAGAATTAGCCAGCTCTGTTCTGAGCTAAAAGAACATTATAAACAACTGACAAAAGCAGAGGAGATCGCCCGGCTAATTTTAGACAGCATAGCTCAGGGGGAGCAGGAATTCCAACAAATTATCAGGGAACAACTCGGGCATAAAGTGGAGCCTACTCCTGCTTTGGTTGAAATGCTGGTTAAAAAATTACGGAGACAAGGAAAGCAGACGGCTGCAGTAGTTGGCTATCTCGATCAGTACTTGTCTGAGCACGGAACTTGTATTACGCAATTAATTAGCTTAGAGCATCAAGGGCAAGCAGCCAGCCAGGTTTCCATTGGTAATGCCATCACCAGCTTGAGGAATGTGGCAGCTAGTGATTGGAATGAGATTTTTGAATGTTTGAGCCGGGTCGAAGCAATCTTAAGCAAGGATCCAGTTGCTTGTTATAACCAGATGGATTTTGAATCAAGAGACCATTATCGTCATGTCATTGAAAAACTTGCACGCTATTATGGGGTGTCGGAACTACATGTTGCCGAGACTGCCCTAAGCTGTGCGCAGATAGCAAACCCAGAGCTGGAGCAGGAAGCTGTCAACCATGTTGGTTACTATCTACTCAGTAGTGGTAGAAACAAGCTAGATCAACAAATTGGCGTGCGACCGAGCGGGTATAAAGCCTTTTGGGAGTATTTGAAAGGCTACCCCTACCTGTTATATTTTGCTTCCTTAACTGTTTTTACCCTAGTTATGTTGACTTGGTGCTTAAACTATGCCATCCAGCAAGCTCTGTCACCACTGAGTCTGCTCTTGTTGGGATTAATAATCTTGATTCCGCTTAGTGAGATAGCTTTAAACATAGTTAACTTTGTGGTTAGTAAAATCTATGCACCCTCTAAACTACCCAAACTAGAGTTAACGTCAGGAATTTCAGCAGAACTTAGTACAATGGTGATTGTGCCAACCCTCTTGCCCAATCAGAAGCGGGTGCTTGAGCTTTTGGAAAAGCTAGAGATTTATTACCTGGCTAACCAAGAAGAGCATCTTTATTATGCCTTGGTAGGGGATTTTATGGACGCCTCTTCCCCAGAGCAGGAAGGGGATGCCGGGATAGTTGAGACTGCATTACAGGGCATAGTTACCTTAAATAAGCGCTACGCTTCGGGTCAGGCGATTTTTTATTATTTTCACCGGGAGCGGCAGTATAATACCGCGCAGCAGAAATGGATGGGCTGGGAACGCAAAAGGGGCGCAGTCCTGGAATTAAATGAGTTATTAGGAGGCACTACGCAGACTAGTTACAATGTCTTAAGCAGTGAGTTATCAGAACTTCCCAGCGTCAAGTATGTTATTACGCTGGATGCAGATACCAATATTCCGATGGGGATGGCTAAAAAACTGATTGGTACCATGGCTCATCCTTTGAATCGACCAATCATTGACCCGGAAAGCGGACTGGTGGTGAAAGGCCATGGGCTCTTACAACCACGCATCGGAATCAGCATGGATAGTGCTAATAAAACGCTCTTTTCCAGAATTTTTGCCGGCCAGGGTGGGATTGACCCCTATACCACGGCTGTTTCCGATGTCTACCAAGATCTCTTTGGAGAAGGTATTTTTGCTGGTAAGGGCATTTATCATTTAGAAACCTTTCACACTTTACTGAAGAATACTATTCCAGAAAATAGTGTTTTAAGTCATGACCTCTTAGAGGGCAGTTATGTCCGGGCAGGATTAGTTAATGATTTGGAACTCATTGACGGTTATCCAGCACGTTATAATTCCTTTTCCATGCGGTTGCACCGCTGGGTCAGAGGAGACTGGCAGTTGCTACCATGGTTAGCGACCCGCATCAAAGATCGGCAGGGTCAGTGGCGAAAAAATCCACTTTCCGCGCTTTCTAAGTGGAAAATAATTGATAACATCAGAAGAAGTTTACTTAATCCAGCCTTGTTCTGTCTGATTGCACTTACTTTTTTGCTACCAGGCCCAAGTTGGGCTTGGCTTGGCTTAACTTTGCTTGCAATACTTATTCCTTTGGTTACTTATGTAATTGGTGGGCTCATGACCAAGAATTCAACCTTGTTAGAAGACACCAAAGGTCAAACTGTAATTACTGGGGTTAGAGCCTGTCTCTACCAAGCGGGCCTACAGTTTATCTTTATCCCCTATCAGGCTTATCTAATGACAGACGCGATAGTTAGGACCTTGGTACGAGTCTTTGTTAGTAGGCAGAACCTGTTAGAGTGGATTCCGGCCGCAGATTTGGAAGTTACCTTAAAAAATGATTTAGCTAGTTTTTATCGGAAAATGAAGTTTGCACCGATCTTGGGTGTGCTGGTGTTTAGTTTGGCTCTAAAGAGAGGCATCGGTCTGGAACTAGTGATTGCTGGCGTTTTATGCGTGCTTTGGACTAGCGCCCCCTATGTAGCATTTTGGGTGAGCCAGGATTACCTGAAACAACTGGAGCAGTTGAAGGAGGAAGAACAGCTTGAACTGCGTCGTCTAGCTCGCAAAACTTGGGCTTATTTTGAGGATTTGGTGGCAGTCCAGGATAACTTTTTGCCACCAGATAATTACCAGGTTGATCCCCCGAAAGGGATTGCCCATCGGACCTCACCCACTAATATTGGGTTAGCCTTGGTGGCAACCTTGGCCGCCCGTGATTTTGGCTATCTCGGAACAACTGCGATGCACAATAGGCTGGCAGCTTCTATCTCCACCAGTGAAAAATTGGAGAAGGGGGAGGGACATCACTATAACTGGTATGACCTCTCAACTCTAGAGTTGTTAAATCGGCACTATGTTTCCACTGTGGATAGTGGAAATTTAGTAGGCTACCTCATCGTCTTGGCAGAAGGTTTAGAGGAGTATCTCAACAAGCCCTTGCTGGACCTTGGTTTAGCTAGGGGACTAAGGGACACCCTGCAGCTCTTAAACGAAGAGCTGTCTACCGAGGGGTTGCGGGTTAATGACGAAGCCTTAACCCAATACATCAATACCGCAAAAGACCTGCCCCAGGCTTGGTTGGAGCTACTCGAGGCATTGCAGCAGCAGTTAGACCAACCGGATTTACAAGTTACTTTAACCACAAATATGTGGGGCAAAAAACTCTTAGACGCCCTGCAGGATCTCAAAAGGGAAGCACAGTTGTTTGATGGAGCAGTGATTGAACAAGGTCAAGACTTATTAAAAAGGACGCGTCAGCTGATTCAACAGACAAAATTTAAGCCGCTCTTTAATCCCAAGCGGCAACTGTTTTCGATTGGCTACAATGTGGAAGAAGGGATGTTGACTAAATCCTATTATGATTTATTAGCTTCGGAAGCCCGTTTAGCCAGTTATATTGCCATTGCCAGGGGAGAAGTCAACCAAAAGCACTGGTTTAGATTAGGTCGTAAACTGACCCAGGTTGATGGTTTTAAAGGTTTGGTTTCCTGGACAGGTACGATGTTTGAATATCTGATGCCCTTATTAATCATGAAGAACTTCGAAAACTCGCTCCTAGATGTAACCTATTCGTTTGTCGTGAAAGCCCAAAGACAATATGGAGCCAAAAGAAAGATCCCTTGGGGGAT
>CAZKEO010000039.1:0-9030 GCA_964551785.1 uncultured Eubacteriales bacterium
GCAGGGGAGATTCTGATTAGAAGCGGTGGCGAGACCTACCGAGTCGAAGATACGGTGGAACGAATTGGTCTGGCCGCTGGCATGAAAAGGGTAGAACCCTTTGCTACACCAACTGGCTTGGTAGTAACGCTTGAACCTGAGCAAGGGTATTCCCGGACGAAAGTGCGACGTATTAGGGAACGGGGAATAAGTCTGAGTAAAGTTGCGGCTGTCAATGAAGTTCCCCGCCGGATGACAGCTGGACAGATTATGTCGGCAGAAGCAACCTCAGTACTGCTCAAGATTAGAGAAATGGTAAACGCCTATCCCCCTTGGGTACACCTGCTAGCTGCAGGTATCGGTAGTGGTTGTTTTGCTTATTTACTAGGAGGTAATCTCCGGGAATTTGCATTGGCAGCAGTAGCAGGGTTCATCATACATTCCTTGCGCTTACAGATCACCGGTTGGGGAATCAACCGTCTGTTTGCTAATTTCATGGGGGGGATTATGGCAGCTACGATTGGAGTGCTGGGTCAAAGTTTATTTAGTCAAGCAGCTGCAGACAAAGTAATCATTGGTGCCATCATGACCCTAGTTCCAGGTCTGGCTATCACCCATGCCGTGAGAGATGTAATCCACGAAGATTTATTGGCTGGGGTTGCTCGTGGGGTGGAGGCTATGTTAGTGGCTTTTGCTGTGACGGCTGGGGTTAGTATAGTCTTAGGCCTCTGGCTGGGGGGGAGATAGCTATGACTGTAGCCGCAGCGTTTCTAGGTTCTATCCTATTTGGGATTATTTTTGATGTACCGCGCCGAGTATTAGTAGCGGCTGGGGTAGCCGGCACAATTAGCTGGGTTACTGCGGCTGAATTACAGAAAGTAGGCATAAACTCGGAAATTGCTTTTTTTATGGCAACCTTAATTGCCGGTGGTTATGCCGAGTTAATGGCCAGACATACCCGTAACCCGGTTAGTATCTTTATAGTACCCGCCATCGTCCCGTTAGTTCCAGGTGCTGGCGCCTATTATACAGTTCTAAGTTTAGTTAAGGGAGAATTCAGTGCCGGATTAGCCAAGGGCATGGAAACTTTGTTTACAGCTGGCACGATAGCTGTTGGCATTGCCTTAGTTTCAGTAGTTTTTAGATTTATTAAGGGTAGGTCGAAACGATGACAGAGCAATTAACTCCGAAGAATCTTATGCCGTCGAAGGTTAGAAAAATGGTTAACAAGCACCAGTTGCTTGCTAGTGGAGACCGGATTATCGTGGCTGTCTCAGGAGGAGCTGATTCAGTCGCCCTACTATATGGACTGCTACCGCTAGTAGAGGAGCTGGCCTGTAGTCTGTATGTTGTCCATGTTAACCATTTATTGCGGGGGGCAGCTGCTGAAGCAGATGCTAATTTTGTAGCACAACTGTCAGCTCGACATCAGTTGCCTTTTAGCATCAGGCAAGTTGATGTTGCCTCTGCGGCCAAAGGGATGAATACTTCGAAACAAAATGTTGCGAGAATTCTACGGTATCAGGTTTTGGAAGAAGAGGCACTAAAATGGGGGGCCAATAAGATTGCGCTGGGTCACCATGCTGATGACCAGGCAGAGACCATCTTGCTGCATTTGTTGCGAGGAACAGGATTAGAGGGCCTAGCTGGTATGTTACCAATGAGAGACCAGAAATATATCAGACCACTGCTAGAAGTAACCAGGGAGGAAATAGAAGCTTTTTGCGATGCAAATGACCTATCCTACTGTACAGATCTCAGTAATTTTGAGCCAGTCTATTTGCGTAACAAAATTCGCTTAGATTTGCTGCCCTTACTTAAAGAAGCCTATAACCCGGCTGTTGTTAAAGGCTTAGGACGTTTAGCGAAGCTGGCCAGCGAGGAAAATGAGTTCTTAGCCGAGCAAGCTCAACAGGCTTTTGCCCAGGTGTGTACGGGAGCAGAGCCAAATAGACTAACTCTAGATAGTTTAAAACTTACCGCGTTACCGCTTGCCCTACAGCGAAGGGTACTGATTCTGGCCTGGCAACAATTAGCTCAGCAACATACTAACTTAGAGTTTGACCGGGTGGAAGAAGCCATACAACTCGCTAAATTTGGGCATACTGGACAGGGTCTAGGATTACCTGGCCTGATTCGCTTAGAAAAATCCTATCATAACTTAATTTTACAGCCGGATTTTGGGCATAATGCAATCGAAAAGCAATTTTCCTACCCAATTCCGGTACCAGGGCAAGTGCAGATTCCCGAGTTGGGAGTATGCATCCGAGCCGAACTAAGTACAAAGCAGTCGGAGCAAGTATCAGGAGCAACACAAAATTATAACACAGGCACTAGGGTATGCTGGGATGCGGACCAAATGGATTTTCCCCTCATAGCAAGAAACCGCCGGATGGGAGATCGGTTTCACCCGCAAGGTGCACCAGGACACAAAAAACTCAAGGAATTTTTCATAGATGCGAAGGTTCCCAAGGAAAGTAGAGCTAAAACATTACTGGTTTGTGACAGCAAAGAGGTACTTTGGGCGGTCGGCATCAGAGTTGCTGAGGCTTGCTGGGTAACTGCCAAGACCACGAGAATACTGGAACTGACAGTGGAAAAAGCCCCGAACATTTTTTAGTTGTCAAATTGAAATCGACTTGTTGTTGTGGTACAATATGTAAACATGAGTGTCTTTTTCCGCATACGCAGCCGAGAGGAGTGTCTTGTTTGAATAAAATCTTTAAAAATGTCAGCATCTATTTGCTGATTCTCCTGATCATAGTAGTCATTATGCAGTATAATTCTCGTGAACCTAATAAAGTTAAAGTTATGACCTATGATAAATTTATTGCCGCTGTAGAAGACGGCAATGTTACGAAAGTAGAAACCAAAACTGAACGCTATACCAATGTTATCAATGGGGTGCTAAAGGACAAAACTAAATTTAGTACCTATGGCCCGATTCAAGATGACCAGCTATTCAAAAAGCTATTAGAAAAACCAATTACCATAGATCATAAACCTGCTCCTGAGCAGTCAATTTGGATCACCATTCTCTCTTCAGTACTGCCAGTTTTGTTGCTGGTAGGAATTATGTTCTTCTTCATGCAACAGACCCAGGGTGGGGGCAATCGGGTGATGTCGTTTGGCAAAAGCCGAGCTAGATTACATACTGATGAACGTCGCAGGGTAACTTTTGCTGATGTGGCCGGAGCTGATGAAGCTAAAGAAGAATTAGAAGAAGTAGTGGAATTTTTAAAGCAACCCAAGAAATTTACTGAAATAGGTGCCAAAATTCCAAAAGGAGTCCTGCTCTTTGGACCTCCTGGAACGGGAAAAACCTTACTGGCACGAGCCATTGCTGGAGAAGCAGAAGTACCTTTCTTTAGTATCAGTGGTTCTGATTTTGTTGAGATGTTTGTAGGGGTAGGAGCCTCTAGGGTTAGAGATTTATTCGAACAGGCTAAAAAAAGTGCCCCGTGTATTGTTTTTATCGATGAAATCGATGCCGTGGGTCGACAAAGAGGTGCCGGGCTTGGTGGTGGCCATGATGAGCGGGAGCAAACTCTGAATCAGTTATTGGTTGAAATGGATGGTTTTGCACCTAACGAGAGTATTATTATCATTGCTGCGACCAACCGCCCAGATATTTTAGACCCCGCCTTATTACGTCCCGGACGTTTTGATCGTCAGGTAACAGTAGATCGTCCAGATGTGGTGGGCCGGAAAGAAATTCTGAAAGTACATATTAAGGGTAAACCATTAGCAGATGATGTGGACTTAGATGTCTTAGCCAGAAGGACACCGGGCTTTACCGGAGCTGATTTAGCTAACTTGATTAATGAAGCTGCTCTGCTGGCCGCTAGATTTAATAAAAAGGTAGTAAGCATGTCTGAATTAGAAAATGCCATCGAGCGAGTTATCGCCGGACCAGAGAAGAAATCAAAAGTAATTAGCGATGATGAGAAGAAACTAGTTTCCTTCCACGAAGCTGGTCATGCGGTGGTAGGTTATCTGTTGCCTAATACCGACCCTGTTCATAAAGTTTCTATTATTCCCCGGGGTAGGGCAGGTGGTTATACCCTACTACTACCTAAAGAAGACCGCTATTATGCGACTAAGTCCCAATTGCTTGACCAGGTAACCATGTTACTAGGAGGACGAGTTGCGGAAGCACTAGCCCTTAAGGAGATCAGCACTGGAGCCCAAAATGATTTGGAAAGAGCTACTGGCTTAGTGCGCAAGATGATTACAGAGTTTGGGATGAGTGACGCCTTGGGCCCGCTGACTTTTGGACATCGGTCAGACCAGGTGTTTATGGGCAGAGATTTTGCCAGGGATCGCAATTACAGTGAAGATGTAGCCATGGAAATTGATCGAGAAGTCCGAAATATCATGATGCAAAGTTATGATAAGGCTAAAGCTGTGCTTGAAGAGAACTGGTCCAAGTTAAACCTCATTGCCGAAACGCTAATGGAGAAAGAAACCTTAGAAGCAACTGATTTTGAAAATCTGATGAAACAAGGTGCAGTCTAAACCAAGAACAATTAAATTGTCTACAGGAGGACTGGTGTAATGGAAAGAACTTATGTAATGGTCAAGCCAGATGGGGTCCAGCGGAACCTAGCTGGTGAAATACTTTCTCGGTATGAGAAAAAAGGGTATCAGCTGGTTGCCATGAAAATGCTCCAGTTGACCAGAGCCATGGCAGAAGAACATTATGCTGAACATCAGGGTAAAGGATTTTTTGCAGGTTTGATCGAATATATTACCTCTGGGCCAGTAATTGCGATGGTTCTAGAAGGTAAAGACGTAGTAACTGGTGTCCGAGCAATGAACGGAGCGACCAACCCGGCTAGTGCTGCTCCTGGCACCATTAGAGGAGATTTGGCCATTGATATGGGGCGGAATGTTGTGCATGCTTCAGATTCACCAGCCAGTGCTGAACGTGAGCTTGCAATCTATTTCCGACCGGAAGAAGTAATCAGCTATGAGAAAAAGATAGATAGCTGGCTTTATGAGTAATTAGCGACCGGAGAAGGTTCCCTACTAATGGGAATCTTTCTTTTCTAAAAAAGAGGGTGGGGTGTGTATTAAAATGCAAAATGTAATTACGGGAATTAAAGGGGAAGCCAAAACACAGGTAGATGAAACTAACACTGCTATAGCATATGGTAGCGGTGGAGTAGCAGTCTTTGCCACACCGGCGATGATTGGACTAATGGAAAAGGCAGCACTGGATTCTGTCGACAAAGTGCTCTCTCCAGGCTTATCGTCTGTCGGAACCAGAGTGGATGTAAAGCATTTAGCAGCGACTCCAATTGGCATGAATATTACGGCGAAGTCAGAGTTAATAGTTGTGGATGGCAAACGCCTAAATTTCAAGATCGTAGCTTATGATGATTCTGGCTTAATCGGTGAAGGAACCCATGAGCGTTGCATTATTGACTTGGAAAAGTTTATGGACAAAGCACAAGCAAAAAAAGAATCCACAAAGTAAGGGGGCAGAAGTCAATGGCTTGGGATCCAACAAAATTAGCAGATTGGCAAATTGCCGAGGAAGCGGAAAAGTTTTTGCCTACACCAGAACAATGGCGTGCAAAATTAGCACTAGAGCAAGATGAACTGATTCCCTACGGCAGGACGCCTAAACTTGATTTTATTAAAATCATGAATCGGCTAAAAGATAAACCAGATGGTAAGTTTATTGAAGTTACCGCAATTACTCCCACCCCGCTGGGAGAGGGTAAAACCACAACCACCTTAGGCATCATGGAAGGGCTAGCGAAAAGGGGTAAAAATGTGGGTGGCGCCATTCGGCAGCCTTCCGGTGGGCCGACCATGAACGTTAAGGGAACTGCTGCCGGTGGTGGTAATGCCTTGCTAATCCCAATGACAGAGTTTTCGTTAGGTCTCACTGGAGATATTAATGATATTATGAATGCCCATAATCTGGCGATGGTAGCTATGACTTCCCGGATGCAGCATGAAGCCAATTATACAGATGAAGAACTAACTAGACGTGGTCTCAGGCGTTTGGATATTGACCCTAAAAATGTAGAATTAGGCTGGGTTATCGACTTTGCTGCCCAAGCCCTCCGTAATATTATTATCGGTATAGGGGGCAAAAAGGACGGCCTAATGATGTCCTCTAAGTTCGGAATCGCCGTAGGTTCAGAACTAATGGCGATACTTTCGGTAGCCACTGACCTAAAAGACTTGAGGGAACGCATAGGTAAAATTATTGTAGCCTATGACCGCACGGGGAAACCGGTAACTACTAAAGATTTGGATGTAGATGGGGCGATGTGTGCTTGGATGCGCAACACCATCAATCCTACTTTGGCGAGCACTATTGAAGGACAACCTTGTATGGTCCATGCTGGTCCCTTTGCTAATATCGCGATTGGACAATCCTCCATTATTTCCGACCGCTTAGGCTTAAAAATGTTTGATTACCATGTTACCGAAAGTGGCTTTGCCGCTGATATTGGCGTTGAGAAGTTTTGGAACGTGAAATCCCGCTTAAGTGGTTTGACTCCACATGTATCAGTCATCGTTGCTTCTATCAGAGCGCTAAAAATGCATGGTGGTGGACCTGTCGTAATGCCGGGGCGTCCTTTGCCAGAGGAGTATTCCAGGCAGAATCTTGATTTGGTGGAAAAAGGGACAGCCAATCTACTACACATGATTAATATCGTGAAAAAGTCAGGAATTAAACCAGTGGTTTGTGTCAATAGCTTCCATACCGATACCCCCGAAGAAGTCAAGCTGGTCAAAGGAATTGTGGAGCAAGCTGGGGCACGGTTTGCCTTTTCGCAGCACTGGCTAAAAGGTGGGGATGGCGCTCTTGAGTTGGCTGATGCAGTCATTGACGCTTGCAACGAACCAACTGAAATCAAGTACCTCTATCCTTTAGAAATGCCGTTGAGGCAGCGGGTAGATTTAATCGCCAAGGAAGTCTATGGTGCCGACGGGGTGGCTTGGTCACCTGCAGCTGAAGCCAAGGCTAAGCGCTTCGAGGCAGATCCCTATTATAACGATTTTCAGACCATGATGGTTAAGACCCATTTAAGTCTGTCCCATGACCCTAATCTGAAGGGTGTTCCTAAGGGCTGGACACTTCCCATTCGGGACGTCTTAGTCTATGGTGGAGCTAAGTTTCTCTGCCCGGTAGCAGGTGAAATCAGCCTGATGCCCGGCACTGCATCCGACCCGGCTTACCGGAGAATAGATGTTGATGTGGAAACTGGCAAGGTTAAAGGATTGTTTTAAAGCAAGGTTTCGCTAAAAGCATTGCTGCTTCTAAAGAAATTACGAAAAAGGGGCTGTAAGGAAACATAGCCCGTAAAAATCTCCTAAAGTCAATGGTTTTAGGAGATTTTTTGTTAAAAAGTGCGAAGAAAAGTTGTGCTGCATGATGAATTTTGCTTGATTATCTAACGCATTTGACCTTATGTTAATATAATGATATAGCAATATATACAGCACTAACCAGTGAAGAGTGCTAAAAATTGTACAGAGCTATAAGCATTTTTAAAGTCACTTTTGTTAAAGTGGCTTTTTTCAATAAATTGAGGAATTAAACGCATCAAGTTTAAGAAGGAGTTAGCCAAATGAATAAAAAGAGAGTATTAGTTGGTAGCCCTGTTTATCAAAAGCCCGAAATATTGGACGCATTTTTAAAGTCCCTAGAAAAGCTTAGCAGACATACTATTTCTATTGATTATATGTTTGTTGATGATAATATCGACGAAAAATCCAGCAAGTTGTTAGCTGAGTTTGAAAGAGAAGAATCAAAAGTCATGGTAATACAGGGCAAGAAACAGGACGTATATGTATGCAATGACGATACTCATTATTGGGATGATGCTTTAATGCTCAAGGTAGCAACTTATAAAAATCAGATAATTAAACATGCAATTGACGAACATTATGAGTATCTGTTTTTTGTGGACTCCGATCTGGTTTTGCACCCTGATTTGATTGAACATTTAAAAACTATTAATAAGGAAATTATATCTGAGATATTTTGGACTCAGTGGTTTAATGATAGGCCCTTAGAGCCTAATGTCTGGCTATTTGACGAATATGATTTAGTTCCTAAGAAATTAGGTGAAAAGTTAACCGAAAAAGAGAGGGATATCCGGTACAATCAGTTTTTAAACCACCTCAAAATTCCGGGCGTGTATGAGGTGGGAGGATTAGGTGCGTGTACACTGATTAGTAGAGAGGCATTAATAGCCGGTGTTAGTTTTCAACCAATTAAAAATCTGACCATACCAGGCGAAGATAGGTTCTTTTGCATACGAGCAACAGTATTAGGTATTGACTTATTTGTGGATACTTATTATCCTGCATATCATATTTATCGGGAGAAAGACTTGGATGGAGTTAATAACTATGTAAAAAGTTGCGAAATCGACCTTGCATTTGCACGTCAATATAAGGAACGGGGTAATAAGCTTACTCTGTCGATGATAGTAAAAAATGAAGGAAAGCGTTATTTGAGGCAGGTGCTGAATAGTCTAAGAGGACATATTGATGCGGCTATTATAATTGATGATGGAAGCACTGATAACACCATTCAAATTTGTCAAGAAGTATTACAAGGTATACCTCTACACATAATACAAAATGAGCAATCAATGTTTGCTAATGAGGTGGAACTTCGAAAAAAGCAGTGGAGCGAAACCATAAAAACTAATCCCGAATGGATTTTAATGCTTGATGCAGATGAAATATTGGAAGCTGGTTTTTGGGATAACGTAGAAAAGCTTATGAATAGGCCTGATATAGATTTTTATTGCTTTCGACTATATGATATGTGGAACGACACTCATTATCGTGAGGACAAATATTGGCATGCACACAGTCTTTACAGACCTTTTCTAATAAGATATCAGCCGCATTTTAATTATGCGTGGCATGAGACACCACAACATTGTGGCAGATTTCCGATAAATGCTTTATTGTTACCCAACACTACATCTGAATTCAGAGTGAAGCATTTTGGCGAGCTGCTCTATGCCAAGAAGCTTGTTAACGAGGAGGCATGCAAGCAGATGC
>CAZKEO010000040.1:0-9024 GCA_964551785.1 uncultured Eubacteriales bacterium
CTTCTTTTTCCCCGAAAATACAGCGTAAGGAATGATCCTGGACCTGATTATCGGCTTGGTGGCGGCCTAAAAATTGTTCCCCATGCTGTGCTTTGCTTTCTCTGCCAGTCCGCCAAGGGGCACCGGCCCAAGCAAAAATATCGCCGTTGCCAGTAGCATCAATTACTATTGTGCCTCGCAGTTCAAAGGAGCTTGCTGGTTGCTGAACATGAACGCCCTTAATTTGCTTGCCTTCCATTATGACACCAGTAGCTTTAGTATGTAAGAAGAGATCAATAGTAAGCTCTTCATCTATTTTTTGTTTGAGTAGATAATCATAGCGTCGCGGGTCAAACGACCGTCCTATATTGCTTATGATTTCGCGCCCAAAGAGTCCTTGCGCTGACCAAGTCTCCACAAAACTACTGACTAACCCGATGGTTCCCATGCCGCCTAGGTAGCCTGAACTTTCGACCAGAGCTACTCGACAGCCTTCTCTGGCAGCTGTAATAGCAGCACCTACGCCAGCCGGGCCGCCGCCGATTACTAGCACTTCATAAAGATTAGTTTTGGGTTTCAGTAATCGCTGAGCAGAGCGGTAGATTTCAAAAGTATTGGCGCTCAGGGCTACAAAGCCAGTGGCCAGACCTAGTTTTAAGAAATTTCTTCTGGAGAACATCTTGTTCCTCGCTTTTGTCAGTATTTCAATGGATGGTATACAACTAGTATACAAACAATTATCAGTTAAAACAACAAAGGGCAGGAAAATTGCCAGGCGGAAAGAATAGATTCAAATAAAAGGGGTTTTTGGTGAGAAGGGAGTTAGATTAGTGAAACAATTAATCGTTAATGCTGATGATTTTGGGATCTCCTTAGGCGTGAACCAAGGTATTCTCCAGGCTCACCGGGAGGGTTTAGTAACTAGCACCACAGTGATGGCCAACTTACCGCTAGCGCAGGAAATCGTGGAGGCGACCAAAAAATATCCTAACTTGGGTGTGGGTATCCATTTGAACATTACCTATGGCAAGCCAGTGCTAGTAGCAGAAGCAGTGCCAAGTTTGGTAAATGAGCAGGGGAATTTTCGGCGACCGGAGATTTGCTATGGCCAGGTCCAGCCGGAGGAAGTAGCTGCCGAATGGCGCGCTCAGCTAGCCTTGTTTCAAGGCTGGGGACTCCAGCCTACCCATCTTGATAGTCACCACCATGTGCATCTCTGGCCAGAGCTCCTGGAAATCGCGGCCAGTTTGGCCCAAGAACTAGAGGTGCCAGTCCGTGCCATCGATGACCAGACTCGACATGACTTTGGTAAATTTAATGTTCCAACTGCGGACCATTTTATCGGAAATTTCTACGGAGAAATTGCTCAGGTGGCGGATTTAATACAAATTTTACACCATGTCGACGAAGGGGTAACTGAACTGATGTGCCATCCTGCTATCGTAGATGAGCAATTAGCGGCGCATAGTGGCTATGTCTGGCCCCGCAATACGGAGCTAGCAAGCTTGATTGCTCCTGAAGCCCTGTCATTAGTAACGAGCTTAGGGATTCAGCAGGGTAACTACAAAATTGTTAAAACCAAATAAGCTAACTTCTTTCACAAAGCAGATAAACCGCTCTGGAAAAAGCGCCATAGCTTATCAAAAAAATATCCTGTTCCCATTATCTTCCCATATGGGAAAAGCAGGAAAATTTACCATGTTGTAGAATTATGTTTAAGATAAAACAATGGTAAATTTTTGTCGGAAGGTGAGCATATGGTTGGAGAACTAAAGCGAAAATTGGCAATTGCTATGATAGGATTAGTGCTACTGCTGGGAATATGCTACCAAGGCGCTAAGCAGTTCGGCTTCTGGGGTCAATTGGGTTCCCAGAATGCAGTCACAATCATCGATGGGCAGGGCCAGCTTGCCACACCTGACCAGCCCACGCCAGCCGAAGTAGAGCCGGAGAAGGTTGTTAAGCAGGCAAATAATCCTGTGGCAAGCTCAAGTGGCCAGGAGGCTAGTGCCCCCGGCGAGCAATCCATTATGGTGCATGTTGTGGGGGCGGTGAGCAAACCAGGTGTCTATCAACTCCCTAAAGGCGCGAGAATCTTCCAGGCCGTAGAAAAAGCTGGTGCTACCAAGGAGGCTGCCCTAGGGTTTATTAATCTCGCTCAAAGTATTCAGGATGGGGAACAAATCATTGTCCCGAGCAAAGCAGAAGTAACTGCCACGGCTGGGAGCATTAAAGCAGGTACTCGCTCTGGTGTTGTGGCCAGCTCGGCTAGGACAGGCCAGCGCACAGCCAGCTCAGGCTTAATCAATATTAATACAGCTAACCAAACACAATTAGATGCTTTGCCAGGGATTGGACCTGCGATGGCTCAACGGATTATGGCTTATCGGCAAACTAATGGCCCGTTCAAATCTGTCCAGGATATCCAGAAGGTTTCTGGGATCGGGGCTAAAAAGTACCAGGGCCTAGCCAGCCGAGTGTGCATCTGAGCGTTGCAGGAGGGCAAATGTGGATTGTAAGTTATTTTATGGGGATATTATTGGGTGATCAGGTCTTAGCCGATTTACTACCTGGTGCTGAGCAGGGATTTAAAGTAGGGTCGCCCATGTTTTCATGGGCAGGCCCTTTTTGGGTTGGTTTCCCCTACACCCTAGTTTTATGTTTACTGCTAACCCTGGTTATTAGTAAACGGATACTTAACTCTCACAAGCTGTGGCTGCTGGGGTTGATGCTATTACTGGGGTGGAAAGGACGTTGGCTGTTTGCCATTGATACTGCTACTCCGTTATTACAGCACCTTGGGGAGGATGTTCAGATCCGGGGGATTGTGGTCGAGCAACCCCAGGTGCGGGCGGAGTGGAGCTCCTGTCAGCTTACTGTGGAGCAGATCTTAATAGCAGGTCAGAGCTGGCAAGCTTCCTCTGGCAAGCTGCTGGTCCAACTGTCTAAGCCAGCTACTACAATAGACTACGGCGACAGGGTGCAGCTAGCGGGAAAACTGGAACTACCAAAGCCTGCAGCAAATCCTGGCCAGTTTGACTATCGGAGCTATTTAGCTAACCGAGGGATCTACCTAACTCTTAATAGTCAAAGCGGGCAGGAACATAAAGTGATAGCACAAGGAGGCGGGAACTGGATCAAGCGGGTAGCCTTGCGGGCGCGGAACAGCTTAGCTTTGACAGGTAGTAAGCTGTTTCCTGGGGAAACGGGGCAGGTGCTGAACGGAATGGTGCTGGGAGCCTCAAGTGATTTAGCTCCTGAACTGCGCGAAACCTTTAATAGCTCAGGCCTTAGTCATTTGCTAAGTGTTTCCGGGTTTCATGTCGCTTTGGTAGCGGCCTTACCCATTTTGCTAGGTCGGTACTGGACTTGGCCACCGCGGGCAACCTTCAGCATAACTACGGTGGTGGTAATTTTTTATGCTCTCGTGAGTGGCTGTAGCCCTCCAGTGCTACGTTCTGCCAGCATGGTCGTCCTAGGGCTCTTTGCGGTACTTTTTCAACAGCATAAGTCTTGGGAACGGTTGTTAGCAATAGCAGCTTTACTCACTACTGTGCAATACCCGATGGTGGTCAGTGAACCAGGCTATCAACTTTCCTTTGCAGCTACCTGGGCAATCTTGGCCCTCGCACCTCTCCTACAGAGTGGTCTTCGACTGGGACTATTGAACATACCATTAGCAGCACTACTTGGAACCTGGCCCCTAGTGGCCTATCATTTTAACCAAATTTCCCTAGTATCTCTACCAGCTAATATGCTCTTGGTTGATCTTGCTGGTTTAATTCTAGTGCTGGGCTTGTTGTTGGCTATCACAGGACTATTTTCCTTGAGCTTGGCTGGACTTTTTCAGCCGGGCTTGGGAATACTGCTGAAACTATTTATCCAAGCAGCAGAGTTTTTGGCAAGCTTACCAGGTGCTGCAATTAGTACTGCTTCCCCATCAGTTCTGCTCATCGTGACCTATTATGCGCTGCTCTGGGTAATTACTTCAGCTAATCGTCGGGCATTTGTCAGAAGGTATTGGAAATTACTACACTTTCATGGACCAACTTGGTATGCTAAACTAAGTTCATCAAAAGGCACCTCTGCAGAATCATGGTCAGGCCAGGGAGCCGATCCACTGATATCTTTCAGGTCAAGCCCAGCTCGTGACCTATTAGCCTCATGGAAGGCAAATCAAGGCCGCTATCTGCTCTTGGGGGTTTTTCTTCTGCTAGGTATTTACTGGGTTTGGCCCAGCCAGAACCTGAAAGTAACTTTTTTAGATGTCGGTGAAGGTGATAGTATTTTCATCAGGACCCCTAGCGGCAAAACGATCTTGATTGATGCTGGTCGCCTCCAATTCCGCGAGAACGGCGAGGTTAGCTATGATGCCGGGGAAAAAGTTGTGCTCCCATTTTTGCGTAGCCAAGGTGTCAATGCATTGGATCTTTTGGTAATCACCCATCCCCATCTCGACCACTTTGGAGGGGCACAGCAAATTCTCCAACACCTCAAGGTGGGCCAGCTACTGGTTTCACCTGCTCTAGGTGAAACCGAACTGTATGCTAGGCTAATCCAAACAGCCCAACAGCAAAAAATCCCCGTCTTACAGGGAAGTAAAGGTCAGCAAATCTTATTAGACCAACTAGTGAATTTAGCTATTTTGGCTCCCCAACCCCCTAAAGTGGAGCAAAGCCCCGTTGAGAGCGCAGGGATTGCACTTGCGAAAGGTCAGGAAAGCCATTTGAATAATCAATCGCTTGTGTTAAAATTGACCTATGATAACTGTAGTTTTCTCCTGACAGGAGATATTGAGCAGGAGGGGATCACAGAGCTAATGGCTGATTCTGGTTCAGCACTATCCTCAACAGTACTCAAACTCTCCCATCATGGCAGTAGGACAGGCTATGCCCCAGAATTTTACCGTTTAATTAAGCCAAAGGTAGCTATTATCACGGTCGGACCAAATTTTTACGGGCACCCCCATCAACAAGTGCTAGCCTATTATCAGCAACAAGAATTACCCCTACTGAGGACTGACCAGTCTGGGGCAGTGACCTTCTGGACTGAAGGTCGAAAATTAGTTGTCGAAACTTATACAGAGGATCGCACGAAACTAAAGGAGCGCATACTTTATGGATATCGTAGCAGTAGAGAATAGCCTCAAAAGAAAAGTGATTGCTCCGGTTTATTTATTTCATGGAGAAGAAACTTACCTCTGGGAGAGTTTACTGGAAAAATTTAAGGATACTTTGTTACCACCTGAGGTTCGTGATTTTAATCTGGACCTGGTGGATGGGCGTGAGCATAGTCCGGACAATATTATTGCGATGGCGGGAACACTGCCTTTCCTAGCTGAAAAACGCTTGGTGATTGTGCAAAATGCCGACTATTTTAAAAATAAGAAAAAAAGCACTGAGCCAGACCAACCGGCAGAAGAACCAGCGTCTGCTCAGGATGACGTGCTACTCAGTTACTTGGAAAATCCTTCGACAGCTACTTGCTTGATTTTCACCACAGCAGAGGGAGTAAATCGGCAAAAAAAAGTCTACAAAGCGTTGGAGAAGGTTGGACAGGTCGTTAATTTCTCCTTATTAAAAGGCCAGGACCTCCAACAGTGGATTAGGCAAAGAGTCAACCAGCAAGGACGGGAAATCAGTGGTGAGGCTATTCGCTATTTGATGATGGCTGTGGGCAGTAACTTAAGGATGTTGGACAAAGAAATAGCAAAGCTGCTAACTTCTTTAGGGCAAGGGCCGGAAATCTCGGGGGAGCTGGTAACGGAGTTGGTCAGCAAGCAAGTTGATATTACCGTTTTCCAGCTTGTTGACGCTGTGGCCGAAAAAAGGTTTTCAGCAGCTTTAGAATATACCCAGGACTTGTTGTTCCAGGGCGAACCGCCAGTAAAAATTCTCAGTTTATTAACTAGGCAATTTCGTTTAATCTGGCAAACTAAGCTTTATTTTGATCAGGGTTGCCGCGAGCAGGAGGTTGCCACTAACTTGAAGGTCAAAAGCTTTGTAGTAAATAAGTGTGTTAGCCAAGGACGTAATTTTCGGCAAGAGGATTTGCGTCAAGCCTTCCGGGTACTCTTAGAGACAGACTATCGGATAAAAACCGGCCAACAGGAACCGGTCGTCGCCTTAGAAATGGCTTTGATGAAGCTGTGCTCATCTATATAACAAGCTTTAAAATCAAAAAATCGTGCTACTAGGCACGATTTTTATGTAGGTTTTTTTGTTGCATTAAACCTTAGGATACTGCAGTTTTCTTAACGAGTTCGTTTAACTTGATAGTTAAGCGGGATTTACGGCGATTTGCAGCATTCTTATGCAGTACACCTTTAGTTACAGCTTTATCGAGAGCCCTGCAAGCTTTTACCAGAGTTAATTTAGCATCCTCGGTATTAGCAGTATGCAATGTCTCCAGGTAGCGCCGGATAGCGGTCCTCACGGAAGATTTTATGGAAGCATTACGCAGGGTGCGTATTTGTGCAATTTCAGCTCTTTTCGCAGCGGACTTTATATTGGCCACAATATTCACCTCCTTTGACGAAGTTATCTATAACGTTTAGCAAATAGTTTTGCCTGAGTCAACATATAACATTTTACCACGACATGGTAGTAAACGCAAGATTTTATTTCATTATTGAAAAATTCCATTTTAGTATGATGCATTAAGCATGCTGGTTTGGGAAAATCTATAAAGGAAGCACGAGATTTGGAGTGAAAAGGAGGTGACAATATGATAGGAGCAGTAGTGCGCTTTATAGTTTCTGCTATTGTTCTAATGGTTATCGGCATGTTTGTTCCTGGGTTTAAGATTGCTGGGTTTACAGGTGCACTGGTTGCTGCTGCAGTAATTGCTATCCTTGGTTATGTCGTAGAAGCTGTGTTAGGTGAAAAGGTTTCACCTAGAAGCAGAGGACTGGTTGGCTTTATCACTGCAGCGGTAGTAATTTATGCTAGTCAGTTTTTAATTCCCTCAATGATTACTGTGACTGTTGTAGGGGCAATATTATCTGCTATTGTAATTGGTTTAGTAGATGCTTTTGTACCTACCATGATTCGCTAATTACAAGTATGTCTAGTAGCAGACCTACTCCTTATGTGTAGGTCTGTTTTGTTTTTACCAACAATTTGCTTCTCGTGTGTGTGTCCTAGCTATTCTAATCTACCGGTTGTCCGCATATGATGATTATGCTTAAGGTGGTGAAAGAATGCGAAGTCGACGGGTATTTACTTTCCTTAGTTGGTCAGATAAACGCTTAAAAATGCTTCCAGTGATGTACTTTGGGCTGGTTTTGACGCTTGCTTGGTGGGGTTATGGCAAAGAGCTGGCTGCTTGGTGGCAACCAATCGGACAAAGTATTTCCCGAATAGTTTGGGAGGAAGCTTTTGCTTTGACTGAGTGGTCGGAGGATTCCTTGGCCGATATTTTCGCCAGCACCATTCCTTTGTGGAACGTCAAAAATGAAGCTGGGCAGGATCAGTTTACTTTAGAGGAGCCTGTCCCGCAACACAGCTTTATGCGGAATCTAATGGGCATCGAATTTGGCCAACCTGCAACCTACCTCCAGGAAGGAATTCCGCTCCTCGCGATGTTGCCGCCCTCCCCAGAGACGTCTAAGCAAAAGTCAGCAGTTATTCCAGCAACAACGGAGGTAGAGCTAGTAGAATCAAAACAAGGCCACGAGGCAAACCTTAATGGAGAGCAAAATTCTTATCCAGACCAGAACCCTAATCAGAACCCTAAATCAACTACCTAACAAACTGGCGAAGCAAGGTTAGGAGAACTTGCAGGTGAACCCCAAGTCTTTATCTATAACACTCATACTGGTGAGACTTATGCCCGTACTGACGGAGTGGTAAAGCTCCAGGGTAAGCACGGCGGAGTCTATCAGGTTGGCCAGGCCCTGAAAAAAACCTTAGAACAGCAGTATCAGGTCAAGGTCATCCAATCAGACCGCATCCATGATACCAGTTGGTTAAAAAGCAATCCCTATTCGGAATCCTATAAAACGGTTAAAGCAATTGTGGCGGATAACCCCTCCTTGAAGATTGTACTGGATCTGCACCGTGATGCTAAAGTACCCAGGGATAATAGTGTCGTGAAAATCAACGGCCAGGAAGTTGCTAGAATTATGTTAGTGGTCGGAACGAATGCCCGCAATAATCACCCCAATTGGATGCAAAACTACTTATTTGTCCAGAAGCTGGGTAAAAAAATGGAGGAAATGTATCCTGGTCTGCTGAGGAAAATCACCACCCAAGAAGGGCGCTACAATCAGCACCTCCACCCGCAAGCCTTTTTAGTGGAAATCGGCTCGACCGAAAACTCCACTGAGGAAGCGGTCCGTTCAGCGGACTTGTTTGCCGAGGTGTTGGCTGAGATTTTGAAGGCGAAGTAAATAAAGGAATAATGGAATAAGGATACCTCCCTGCTGGTAACACTATTAGGTGTTACTTTTACTGGCCAGCCCGGTAAGGTTCAAGGGAGGTATTTTCATGAGCAGTCTAGAGAAACGCTATAGACGGACTTTGGGCTTTGTCGTCCTACTGATTTTTGTAGGAGCAACCCAGGTAATTAGCGCCTTTAACAATATGGTGCAGCCAAGTGAGCCCTTTGCTCTGGTGCAACTATATCCCAGCGGTGACGATAATCGGAAGCTGGGTGTGCTGGGAAAAACGTTTGAGGTGCCGGTCAAAAAAATCGAGCGCGAGGTGAAGGAAGCAAACGAGTTAGTAGTGGAAGGGGTGAAAGCGTTACCCTGGGCAGAAGGTAAGAACCTGCTTAAGAAAGCAGGACTGATCGCCGTTAGACAGGCTGAAAGCTGGTGGGGGCAAGCTGTTAAGGTGATTCAGGAGCGGGGAGACGTCAAAGGCGGCTTGGAGTAGAACTCCACCGCCTTTGGCAATTTAAGGCGGGACTGTTGACGCCATCCAAACAAACAAATAAAATGAAGGTGCTGAAGGAGTAAAGAATATTTCATAAGGCAATAAAGCATCTTAGGAAAACTCTGCTCCATTGGCATAGCTGAAGTTATTAGAGGTGAATTGCCAT
>CAZKEO010000041.1:0-3204 GCA_964551785.1 uncultured Eubacteriales bacterium
GCCAAGTAGCATCATGGCACTTCAAACAGAACTTGGTGATATCATTAGCTCCACCATTTTTCAGGAAGTAATTCTTAGTGTTAAATGGATCACTTAAATCAGAGGTAGTGCCTCCGGTAGCAAAGGCGACATTATCCACAGTGTGCGGTCCGTGACAGCTGGTACATTCAATTTTGCCCTTAGCAGTAGAAGCTACCTCATGTTTAGAAGCCTTAGTTGTAAAGAGGTTGTAAATATTGATGGCTGAACGGCTGTAGTTGGCTCCATTACCATGACATTTGTAGCAGAAGGCTTCTTCCCGGTTAGAGGCAGTATTGTCAATTAAACCAGCATATTGAGAACCATGACGTTCATGGCATTTCACACAGGTAATCTGCGTTCCGGAAGCAGGATTCAGGACATTAAAAGTAGTATTATCGTAATGAACAGGCCCTGGAGTTTTGGCGGCATTAATATTAGCAGCATCTAACGGATTAATATGATTGCCTGCAGTGGCGGCATAATAGGCGTTGCTCTCATAACCTTTATTATCTTTACCATGGCAGGCGAAGCAGAACTGATTACCCTGATAGTACTTACTCCCCGCCAGATCCGCCGAACGTAAGAGCTTAGGATAAAGCTCATTGCCAGTCCGCTTATCTCCGTGAGGATTATGACAGGAGACACAGCTTAAATAATTATAACTAGCATCGTCGAGAGACTTGTGCAGTGAGGCTGAAAAGCTTGGCCCCGGACGACCGGTAAATTCTGCTTCCACCTTAAAAACACTAATTCCAGTAGTGCCATGGCACACAAAACATACATTTTTGATAGTTGTGCCATTCAACAGCTTTGATGCTTTACTATCGTGTGCGGTGTGACATTGTCCGCACATCCGATTGGAGTTGGCTGCAGTTAATGGCTCAGGGGCATACTTCCCATGAGGTGTAAATGCATCAAAAGGTTGGGAAGCTGAAGCAAGATTATTATTAGATAGATCTTTAATATTTTGGACATTAACGGTATAACTTAACGGCGTAGGATATTGGTTACCACTCCCTTGTGGGGTTCCATTATTGATAATCAACCTTACAACTCTGGCATCGGCTGTCAATACCACTTGGTCTATCGTTAATCCTGCAATGCTGATTGTACTACCTGCTAAATTTGGGTCCTTGATTCTTTCATTAAAAGTTAAATATACTAATTGTTTACTGGTCGCCTCAGCTTTAACAAAGGTAGGAGCTACAATGTCAGGCAAGATGAATTCTACTGTTGACGATCCGTATATAGTCGAACTACCTTCCAAGCGACCAGTAACCTTTGCTGTACTAACTATAGCTGATTTTATGGTAACTAGGGCATCACCGCTGGCATTAGTCACTGCAGTACCTGCAGATAAGGTACCATATGTTGTACTAAAATTAATTTGCTGTCCAGCTATTTGAACGCCATACTGATCCACCAAATGCGCCGTTATAGTCGATGTAGTAAGATTATCATTAGGAATAACAGCAGGCACAGCAGTTATTCCTAATGATGTCGGTACAGCTGCCGTCTGCACGGTTACAAGTGAACCTGTAACAGGGGTACCGTTATAAGTATTGGCAGCTACATCTTTGGCTATTACTGAGATGGATAATGTATCACCATCATTACCACTATTGATATTCCAGGTGTATTTCCAGGCATTATTTACAGCATCCCAAACAAAAGCCTGATTGGTAACATCATTCACTATGCCAGGAGCATCAATTGTTAGTTTATGATCACCAGCATTAGCTGAGAGATTCTCATTGGCTAGTAGTTTTACGTAAATGTTACCCAATTTAGCCTGTGGTTTTCCCCCTAATGTTGGTACAGGCGTAGTTAAATTGGCATCAGCATAATAAGCCAAACCGATATTGGAAATTCCGGTATCAAGCGTAACCGTTCCACCAGAACCCGGAGCCCCAATAGTGACATTGCCAGCTAAGTCAGTTCCCTTAACTGTGATGGCCAAAGTATCTCCATCACTACCAGCACTAACCGTCCAGGCATAACGCCAGGCACTTCCCGTCCAGGTAAAGTTAGCATCAGCAATATCATTAACAGCACCTTGAGCATTTATAGTGATTTGGTTATCCCCAGCTGTGTTACGTAAAGTCTCATTAGGAACAAGTTTAATATATATCGTTCCTGCACCAACCAGCGGTTTTCCTCCATAGGTTGGCAAAGCTTGTGTTAGTGCTACATCAGAATAATATTCCAGGTTTAAGCCTGGTGCAGTATTATCCACAATAACACTACTTACCGTAGTGGTTTGGGTATTGGTGGCTTTGTCTAGCACCGTCAACCTGAGATCATAGTTTCCGTTAGCTACTGCTGCAGTATTCCAATTTACTAAAGTTCCATTAGTGACTGGTGAAGCTTGGTTAACCCCAATTTGCGTCCAAGGTCCTACTCCGACCTTATAGTATTCAACCTTATAGTAGTCTAGATTTGTATCATTGGCAGTACCAGTGATGGCATAAGTACCGCTGATACTATTCCCTGTACCTGGCGCTGTAACGTTCGCTGTCGGCAGTGTCCGGTCAACCACAATAGTCTGGGTAGTTGAATTGCTACTGGAATTACTCTTGCCATCAACTGCACGTGCATAAATTGAATAGGTTGCATCTGCTGGATTATTCCAAGAATATGACCATGTACCAGAGTTAATAGTGCCACTATCTGGAGCAGCATCAGTACCGATGAGATTTTCCGAACCATTGTTGTAATAAAAGTTCATATTACTGATACCAGTTTGTTCAGCATCACTATTGTCTGTCCCATTAGAACTTAATACAAGTGGATTAGCATTAGTATAAAGCGTTGTCGGGTTTCCACTTGGAGAATTCCAGGTTACAGTTGGAGCTATATTATCATAAGCTATGTTTACATAAATATGGTCTATGCGAAGATATGTTGTAATCGCATCACCATCAGCAGTATTTTCTAACTGAATTCTAAAATTACCACTACCATCAAAATAGTTTGTATAGTCGCCTTCAGCAAAGCTTAGACTAAAGGCAGTATCAGTTCTGCTAGTAAGTTGACGCGTTGCAGTTGTAATTCGGTCATAAGTAGTATTAGAAAAGTTATACATCCTAAACTGGAAAGTTTTGTTACCGTTACTGGCAAAGGTGTTGTCACCTACAGCAGCTTCGACATTGATGGTGACTTGTTTTACCTTGTTGCCAGTTG
>CAZKEO010000041.1:3214-9001 GCA_964551785.1 uncultured Eubacteriales bacterium
TCGGTAATGAGTTATTGCTTGCTGTAGAAGAAGTATTTGACCATACCCCAGCAGAGATGGTAGCAGTACCAACTGCAGAACCATCAGCTGTTAAAAATTTATTTCCGGATATAGAAGCAGACGCTTCCAGATGGCCGTATAAAACATATGCAAATATTAGACTAAAAAAAGTCAGTGTAGTAATTAACAGCCTTCGCATCATACGTCTGTGCTTTTCCATTTTGCGCACATATCGCCTTTGCTTATATTGCTCTGTCATTGTACTCACCCCACTTTCTACATATCTAACAATCGTCTAATTCTACCTAGGTTATTACATTACTTCTTGTGACAGGACTCACAGGTACCATAGTTGTCCAATCGCAGGATATATTTGCTATCATAGGAGATCCCTTGGACATTAAAGCTCTTGATACTGCCATGGGCAAAGTGACAGGTACTGCAAACTACGGCAGTACGTTTATCCGCACGTACTAGCTGGTTAGGATTATATTGTAGAGGCAGCACATCCCCAGTTAGTGGCTCCAAAGTAGGACTCTTTAAGTTGTCGTTGCCATAGATGGAATAAGTTGTCCCAATTGTTGATACCGGGTGACGATAGCGAGCGGTCCCTGGTCCTGGTGCCCCCACATTGGTGGCATAAACCCCACCAGCCACCGTTGCATTCCCATTATCATAATCCTGGTGACAAGCTGCACAAAACTCGGTATTGCCCTTCACCATCGAGATTGTTTCCCCTGAAGTGGCATTAGCAGTGATCGCATAGGCATCAAAATCGATATTATTGGCAACAAAGGTCTTCCCATCATCAGCATAGACTGTCTTCTTTAATAAACGGTAATTATCATCAGTACCTCCGTGACCATTATGGCAAGATACGCAAGTGAGGCCAAGCTTCTTGGTTCCGCTAACATCACTACCTGGAACATTCACAGGAGTTAAAGCCACACTATCATCAGCGTCATGTTTAGAAACAGTAGATACAGCAGACTGGTTAATAAAGGGGCCACCCAGGGAAGGTTTTGTTGTTCCACCAGAAACAGAAACTAAACCTGACTCGACATCGTACTTGCTTTGGGTGTTAGCATTAGAATGACAAAGCAGACACAGTTCATAGTAACTGGCCTTCAGCAGAAGCTGTGATTTTAAAGCATTGTGCGTATTATGACAGCCGCCACACATGGGTGTATTAGTGCGGAAATTGCCGTGGGCATAGTCATTAAACTCTCGTCCAGCTACCCCAGCTGTAACCGGGAAAAGCCGTACGTTAGCAACCTCTGCCAAGTCTGGCTTGGCAATCCGCAGATAATAGTTCATATATTTGTTGGCATTTATGATAGTTACCGTGCGATCTGGGTTAGTGCCGGAAATGGTCATATTGGCACCATAGTCCAGGTTACTCCCGTCAGCCAACATTGCGGTGGCATATTGTACCCGGCTGAAGGCACCTGCCTGGTCATCAAAGTGGATAGTAATATCTACTGTATTGGCCAGTTGGTTGCTGTAGGTTACATAGGCACTAGGAGCAGCTGCAAAGGCTACCCCCGTCCAGAGCAACAGATTCATCATTATGGTAGCTATCAATAAGTAACACTTTTTGTTCATATGTACCATCCCCCTTCTGTACCCGGCAAAATTAGTAACCCCAGACACTCACACGGTTGTTTGCCCAGTCGGCAATAAAGATCCGGTTAGTATTATTATCGATAAAAATCCCGGTTGGGTAAAGCAAATTTTCTTTCTCAAAACCCTGAGTGCCGAAGCTAAACAAATATTTACCTGCTGGGTCAAAGACACGAACAGCACTGGCAATCGAATCAACAGCATAGATACGGCCAATTTGATCCACTGCAATGCCCCGCAACAAACTAAACTGCATTTGGCCCTGCCACCCAGTAATGCTATGAAGCTCTTTACCCTGTTGATCGAAGGCCACAATCCGGTAGCCTCCAGAATCAGCTACCAGAATCTGATTGTTCTGACCTGCGGCAATGCCGTGCGGGTAGCTAACATTTCGGAGAGTTTGACTGACTTTTTCGTCAGTTCCTATAATTAACACTTGTTGTTTAACTAAATCAGCTATGTACAACTTGCCACCAGCATAAACCAATGGTCCAGGTTTTTCGACATTAATTGCCCCGTCAGGAAGCGCTACATAGCGCACAAACTGTCCTTGGGGAGTAAATTCCTGAATTCTTTGATTACCAGTTTCTGAAATCAAGATATTGCCTGCACTATTTTCGCAAATCCCGTAGGGATAAACAAACTCACCAGGCTTACCACCAAACTTACCAATGGTAAATTCGTATTGACCATTCGGCTTAAAAACCTGAACTTCGTGAGCATTAGTGCTCGATACATAGATTTTGCCTGTTTTACTGACATAGACAGCCATTGGTCCTTGCAGCTTTTTCTGCTCATTACCATAAATGGTAAATTGATATTGCGGCTGCATTGTTAAGTTTAACACAGCACTACTCTTGGATACAACTTGATTTTGCCAATAAACATATCCAAGATAAGCAACTGTGATGGTCAGCAGACTAACTAAAACTATCAGCAATTGCTTAACAGTAATGGTTCGGCTAGGTTGTGTTAGTTGTTCTGTTTTTTTGCTAGTTATTAATTCTGCCACCTAGTTCACCGCCTGTTTACTTCTTTGTAGGTAGTCCTTTAAGTTCCCTGGTAACCTCCGGGTAATTGCCTCCGGTCAAGCCCAGGGCACGGTTCCAAGCGGCACGGGCCTTGGGATAATTCTGTTGTTGCTTATAAATTAAGCCGAGATAATAATAGTTCAAGGGCGACTGAGGGTTGACCTTAGAACTGATTTCTAAATTGGTTAGCGCTTTCCCTAACTGGCCGGTATGATAATAACTTTGTCCTAAATATAAATACGCCAGTTTTTCCCGGTTTGGGTCGTTTTTCACCCCTTTTTCTAAAAAACTTATGGCTTGGGGATATTTCTGCTGATCGGTCAAAATCAAGCCATAATAGATGTTAGCAGTCGTATTGTTAGAATCCTGCTGCAGTATCTCCAGAAAGATTTTGCCAGCTTGTTCAGGTTCTCCTTTGAGATAATAAGCTAAAGCTAACTCGGACTTGGTCTCTAATGCTCCTGTTGCTTCACTAGCCTCCTGGAGTAATTCAACTTTTTTACTAAAAACATCTTGATTATTGAAATTTGTTATTTTACTACTGATAAAAGAACCTAACAATCCCAGCATCAGAATAAAGCAAGTAGTAGTAACTAAGGCTATTTTCGGGGTTACCTTAGCCTCTAAATCAAATTTAATTGGCTGGTCCAGAATTTTCTTAATTCCTCCCCCAAAGTTCATCTGTTAGCCTACTCCTTTTGTAACTAATTTACATTTGCGGAATTTTTCACATATCTAATATCTATCATGTATTCCTTCGACATAATCTCTATTTTTCCTGCCTTGGATGGCTTTTTTATTTGTCGACTGGTATTATTAGGAATAATAAATCAGGTAGGAGGCCAGTTATGCCTTTCGACATTTTATTCTATCTTTTTACACTAAACTCTTGCAAAAAATGTCATTTATATTTATTTCTTATCGAATTTCTTAGCCACTAATGTATGGTGAGTGTTTGCTTAGATAAAATACTCCAATCCCAAAAAGTGAAAATAATAAAATCACAAAAAAGGCCATCGCTAACCAGGCTGGGGCCTGACCTTTCCAGCCATAGGTGCGTCGCAGATGGAGGTAAATTCCGTATAGTATCCAACTAATCAAAGACCATGTTTCGACAGGGTCCCAACTCCAATAATTACCCCAAGCAGTATGGGCCCAGATCGAACCAGCCATAATCATAATGGCTAAATTAAAAAAACCGAAACCAATTAAACTATAGCTCAATTCGTCTAATACCGCAGCTTCAGGCAGGTGCTGTAGCAACCTCTGCTGACCACTTCTTCCCCCGCCCCTTTTGGCAGTTTTCCACAAATATAGAGTTGCAAAGGCTGTCCCTAGCAGCATCGAACCATAGGAGATTTTCGCAAAGAGAATGTGGACAACCAGCCAATAAGTTTTAAAATTGCCTGGCAACGGCTGAATTTCTGGAGAAGCCATCACTCCTCTCCCAATCATTAAAAAAGCTGCAGGCATTACAAAACAGCCAATCATCCGCACATTTGGTCTTTTCCACTGCAGTAGCAGGAACATCAGCACTACCACCCAAACAGTAGAAGAATATACCTCATAGATACGAAAATACGGGCCATGACCTGTCTCCCACCAACGTAGTCCCAAAGCAAAACTATGTACCAATAACCCTGCGCCTGCCATCCTAACCGCCCAAGGTAGCACCCGTTCGCGATTAAAATTAAGGACATATAAAAAAATAGCCGAACTAACTGCGTAGAGCGCAACTGTTACCCAATGCCAGAATATCTCCTGGTTAATCAATTTATTTAACTCCCTTTCTTGATAATCAATCTTGGACTGCTTGAATTTTGCTGAGTATTTGCTGCCAGCAATGTTCGACCGCTTCTGCCTGCAGCAGTGGGAATCTTTCAAAAGTTGCTCCTAAAGTTAAGTAATAAGTACTTTGCTCGACTTGTTCAGCAGCTAGCTGTTTGCCTGAGATTGTTAAGCTTAAAGTGTGGGTTGGGAGCAAGTAGAACAGTCCCAAACCAACTAGCACAATAATTGCTCCCAAAGTTAAAAAAGGTAACCCGGGATTATAGTTCACTTTAAAAGAAAGCCACAAACGCAGAGCACTGAACTCAAGGCCCAACTTAGTACTGCTTATACTGTTGCCTAAAGGAATTACCCCTTGGTATAAAACCTGCCCACTTTGTTCAACCTTGGCAAAGATGGCCGGGTTCTCAAGTCGGTGATTACGGGTGCTTGGCTGGTTAGGATTGCCGTTATAATTGGGGAAAAATCTCAGATTGAGCAGATAGCCGCCAGGAAGTTCTCCCCCGATTTTTTGATAAAGATAATCCCCAGCTTGAATCTCGGTAGGTAACATCACAAAACTTTCCAGGAGCGGTCCGTCAGGTAGTTGGATACTAAGCTTGGGGGCATAGCCATAATTACGAAACAAATAGATTGTCAGCCACTTTAACTGGAAAGGCTGATACTCCCGCACCTCTCCTTGAGTAGCCTGCTGGTTATTGTTGGTTACCTCCACTTGGGCTCGAAAATTTGTTGGATAGCCCTTGGATGTATAGGAATATTGCACCTGATTAAATTTCATTTGGAAAACAGGATAGCTTGTCTTACTAAGTAAGGGACCTTGATTTAAGGTGATGTAATCTTCCGCCCTACCGGAAAAATTATAACCTTCGGTAACAGCAAAAATACCGTTCATACTACCAGCAAAACTAAGAGCTGCTCCGATAATCACCAGCAGTAAACCCAAGTGAAAACAGACCGATCCCCATAAGGCGAGCCCACCTTTCCGGGCAACCATTAAGTTACTGTTATTACTCTCAAAAATTATTTGATAACCCTGCTGTTTTAAGCATGACCTGAGCTGTGTTTGCACTCGCTGTTGTGCCAACTCCGTTGGGAGAACCAGTTCCCGCCTATCAATTTCTCGGAGCTTACCCGGCACAGCTTTTTTACGTCGGGCAACTTTTACTTGTTTAACCGTACAGGCTAAGGTATTTAAGAAGAAGAGCACCAAGAGCAGTAAAAACCAGCTCGAGCTGAAAATATGCTCTAGGCTAAGCTGTTGGCCCAGCCAGGTATTCTTCAAGGTACTACCCCAAGGGTACTTATCTACCTGGCCCAGCACCCCTAAAAAAGCACTTAGGAC
>CAZKEO010000042.1:0-8905 GCA_964551785.1 uncultured Eubacteriales bacterium
CTGTTAACACTGTTGAAACTACTTCAGCAATTTTATCTACCTCGCCAGTACCAATAATAGCATCAACTTCTGGTAGTTCACTAGCTAGCTCTTCCTTATATTTTTGCGCCAGACAACCAGCTAAAATCAGCGCTTTGCATTTACCAGTTTTTTTATAGTTTGCTAAAGACAATAATGTCTCAATCGATTCTTGTTTAGCTGATTCAATGAAACCACATGTATTCACAATAAGTACTTCAGCCTCATTTTCTTCGGCTGTGATTTGATAATTAGCCTTATCTAAGATTCCTAGCATTACCTCCGAGTCAACTAAATTCTTAGCACAACCCAGACTGATTAGTCCTACTTTTATTGTCAAAATTTTTCGCTCCCCCTGAGAAAAGATCATAAACATACGCTTTTAGTATACTTCATCACCCTAAGAGTGTCAAAAAAGAAATGTCATTGCTGACATTTCTTGCAGTAACCATAAAATTTGAGTTGGTGATCGACAATCTTAAAATCTGTTTTTCCTGCAATAGTTGTTTCTAAGGATTCTAATAAATCATCTGTAAACTCTAAAACATTCCCGCAACAGAGACAAATTAAATGGTGATGGTGATGTTCTTCCTCTTCGGCAAATTCATATCGACTGCGTCCATCGCCAAAATTCATTTTCTGCAAGATGCTCATTTCGGCAAGTAATTCTAGCGTTCGATATACAGTAGCTAAACCAATATCGGGATTTTGGGCTTTAACAATGGCGTAAATCTCTTCTGCGCTAAGGTGTCTCTCGGCATTATTGATAAAGGCCTGTAGGATAACCCTGCGTTGTGGGGTCAGTTTATAATCTTTTTCCGCTAAGCAATGACAAATGGCTTCATAAGTTTTAGACAAGCGTTTCACCACCAGTATCCACTTATTTCTTTAGTTAATTATAGAAAAACACTTTAGATCTGTCAATCAGCAGCTAATCATCTGCTGGTTATTAAGCTAACAAGTCTTAACTATTAGTTCTTTTTGGTTGTTTTTAATGCTTTTCTCTTGCTCTGCTGAAGTCTTTTGCGGGTATTTTCTTTTGGTTTGGCAATTTCTTTCTGCTTAGCAATTTGTCGGGGCTTAATTAAGCATCTTTTCCCGAAACCGATTAGATCTTGACGATGAGCTAATTGCAGCGCCTCATAAACCAGGTCATAATTCTTAGGATTACGGTATTGTAACAGCGCTCTTTGCATTGCTTTTTCGCGGTTAGTCTTGGGAACATAGACCATTTCCATTGTACGAGGGTCTAGTCCAGTATAAAACATACAAGTTGATAAACTTCCTGGAGTTGGTATGAAATCTTGCACTTGCTCAGGATTATACCCCATATCCCGAATATATTCAGCTAACTCAACGGCATCTTTCAGGGTACTTCCGGGGTGAGATGACATAAAGTAAGGCACTAAATATTGCTTTTTTCCGATTTCCTGATTAACTGCACGATAGCGCTCCACAAATTTGTCAAAAACCTGGCGGCCTGGTTTACCCATCCGTTCTAATACCTTTGGAGAAACGTGTTCGGGTGCTACTTTCAGCTGACCACTAATATGATGCTGGGATAGTTCTCTTAAAAACTCTCCTGATTTATCTGCTAATAGGTAATCATACCTGATACCAGAACGCACAAAAACTTTTTTGACTCTCGGCAATTGTCGTAGTTTTTTGAGCAAATTTATGTAGTCCTTGTGGTCAACCTCCAAATTGTTACAAGGCTCTGGATACAAACATTGCTTATCTTTACAAGCTCCTTTAGTGAGTTGTTTTTGACAGGCTGGAGAGCGAAAATTAGCCGTAGGACCTCCGACATCATGAATATATCCTTTGAAATTTGGCAACCAGACGATTTTGTTGGCTTCCGCCAGTAGGGATTGGTGACTTCTAGCTTGAATGATTCTACCCTGGTGAAAAGTTAACGCACAAAAGGAACAGGCACCAAAGCACCCTCGCTGGGAAGTTAAGCTAAATTCAATTTCTTCAATGGCAGGAACACCACCAGCTTCCTGATAAATAGGATGAAAGGTGCGCTGGTATGGTAGGGCATAAACAGCATCTAGTTCTTTTTGACTCAGAGGTAGGGCTGGTGGATTCTGAACCAAAAACTTGTTGCCATGTGGTTGGACAATTGGCTTACCCCTGTAGGGGTCCTGTTCCTGATATTGGACTTTAAAAGCTTCAGCATATTTTACCTTATTTCTAGCCACTGCTTCGTAACTAGGAATCAAGCGATAGTCCACTATCTGCTCTAAGGAGTCGCTTAGATAGGCAGTACCTTTGATGTTTGTGAGCTCTGTTACAGCTTTACCTAGTTTTAAGTTATCTAGTATCTCAACAATTTGTTTTTCACCCATACCGTAAACAAGCAAATCTGCTTTGGCGTCTAGTAAGAAGGAGCGACGTACCGAATTATCCCAGTAATCGTAATGCGCAAAGCGCCGTAAACTAGCTTCGACCCCACCGATGATTACTGGTTTTCCCTTAAATGCTTCTTTGGCCCGCTGTGCATAGACAATGGTGGCTCGGTCTGGTCTTAAGCCAATTTTCCCTCCCGGTGAATAAGCATCCTTTTCACGTCGTTTTTTAGAAGCACTATAATGATTGACCATAGAATCAAGGTTTCCAGCGGTGATAATAATAGCCAAACCTGGTTTACCCAGTTTTTTAAAATCCTGAAAATCCTGCCAATTCGGCTGAGCGATAATCCCAACTTTATATCCCTTACTTTCCAACACTCTAGCAATAATCGCTGCTCCAAAACTAGGATGGTCGACATAGGCGTCTCCCGTAATTAAGAGTACATCTAGATAATGCCAGTCACGCATGTCCATATCTTCTTTGGAAATGGGTAAAAATTTATGTCTGTCCACTAACACACCTACCCCTTTATCTGTCTAAGCTTGGCTGGTGCCAAGTGCCTGTATGTATAAAATAATTGGGCTTCATCTGACGAAGCCCAGAACTCACTATTCATTATATCACAAAGTTAGTAGCAACATTCCTATTCTATGTTAACGCTTTGAGGCTCTTAATGCACGCAAAAGCATCAACATAGCCATAACCTTCATCATTTCTGGGGTGGTTTAATGGTCTGGCAGTATCTGTGATTATTTCTTTGACTTGGTCCGGATCCATTTGCGGGTATGCTTGTAAAATCAGTGCGATAATTCCGGTACAGATCGGAGTTGCCATGGAAGTTCCTGACATCATTAGATAATTGTCACCCACACGCTTGTTTTTAAGCTGTTTATATAGATATGATCCTGGAGCGGCTAAGGAAATAATGTTGACCCCGGGGGCAACTACATCAGGCTTAACAAGTCGATCAATAGTGGGTCCCCGACTTGAAAAGTCTGCAATCCCATCGTCCTTTATATCAACAGTATTCTTATCATCAGTAGCACCAACAGTGATAACAACCGGATCAATCCCTGGGCTTCCGATCGTACCGGCCTCAGGTCCTTCGTTGCCAGCAGCTACCACGACTACAATGCCTGCAGACCATGCCTTTTCTACTGCTATACATACAGGATCATCTTCGTAACTATACAGAGCTGAACTTCCTAGGGAAAGATTAATAACTTTAATACCTAGGTTTTCTTTTTGATCAATACACCATTGGATTCCGGCTATGACTTTGGATAATTGGCCGGAGCCCATTTTATCTAATACTTTAATACCTACCAAGTTAGCACGGGGAGCTGTTCCTTTATACCTTTCGCCTGAACTGCTACCATTACCAGCAACACATCCTGCTACGTGTGTGCCATGGCCATTGTCATCATAAAACTCTGTTTTATTGTTGATAAAGTCCTTAAAAGCAATCAAACGTTGCGAGGGCTTAGTCAAGTCTGGGTGGGGATAGATACCGGTATCAATAATTGCTACAGTGATACCCTCTCCCGTGTAGCCCCATTCCCAACTTTCTGGTGCTCTGCTAACTGGTGCCGCAATATCCATCACGGCTTGAACATCTCTGTCTAACCAGATTTTTTTGACCCCAGGATGTGAAGCAATATCTGATATTGCGGTTAGAGTTAATTTCCCTGATATTCCGTTGATGATTGGCAAGTGATGTGCTACTTTACATTTATGTTGGTTAATTGTGCTCGTTAAGGTAGGCACTTCTTCAGTGGTTAGGTCTGGATGATGTTCAATAATGACATTTACTAAGTTAAACTTTTCTCTCCATTTCAAGACTAGCGACTGTAAGAAGCATGGAAAGCCTCTTTTAGGCCGGTATAAATTGATAACCTCATGACGCAATTTGGGACATAATTTTTTTCCATGACTGCGTATCCACTCAATGTCTGATATTAACATATGCAGACACACCTCCACCATAAATTGATTATAGAATAGTTTATGGTTAGAAGTAGCAAATGGTGTGTACTAATAACAAAGGACAGGTCCATATCGGATCTGTCCCTCAGCTTGCAACTTTATCGGTAATTAATAAATTGAACCTCGAAATCTAAGTCTTGTTCTCTGAGCTGTTTAATAATTGCTTGCAAATCATCGCGATTTTTACCAGTAACCCTGATAGCATCTCCCTGCACAGCCGATTGGACTTTGATCTTACTATCTTTAATAATTTTCGTGATATCGCGAGCTTCTTCCTTAGAAATGCCTTGTTTTAATGTCACAATCTGACGAACTGTATCTTTGGCGGCTGGCTCAATCTTCCCATATTGTAGAGCTTTCAAAGAAATGCTCCGCTTAATAATTTTACTTTCGAGTATATCAACTACGTTTTTTAATTTAAATTCATCATCAGAAACTAAGGTTATTTTATCTCCATCATGGGAAATGGAACTTTTACTATTTTTAAAGTCAAAGCGTGTAGTTAACTCTTTCACAGCTTGGTTTACAGCATTTTCTACTTCATTTAGATCTACCTGTGAAACAATATCAAACGAATTATCCTTTGCCATGCGATAACCTCCTAAAATATTTAACCTTTAGAGTTTATACTCTTGGTTAACAACTTTTCCTAGGCCTCCAACTTTACCAAGGTCTTTACCCTGGAACTGGACATCAACTACTCCGGCATTACCATAGCGGATAGCGATTTTTGTTTTGGCATTATAAGCCTTAACCTCACCATTATTAATAAAACCTTCATAAACTTTTTGACCATCAGCCACTACTGCAATCCAGCATTGTCCGTTGCTAGCTGTTAACTTAAGAGCAACACCCTGAGCAATAGCACCCGGGGGTTGAGTTTGTGGTTGTGTGGGTGTGTTGGGAGTTTCGTTAGCTGGTTTTGGTTTTGCTATGGGAACTTCGGCCGCAGGTGGCTTTGTAATGGACTTTTCCTGACCAACAGGAGATTTTGATTGCGGTTGTAAGTTGTTTTGCCACACAAACCAACTTCCTACACCTATTACGCCAACAAGCATAATACCTAGCAAAGTTATCGGCATTTGCTTGCCATTATGATTAACTTTGCTTTGGTTTTTTCGAGCAGGGTTTGCTTCGTGCTCCTTGGGAGCATTAATTTCAGTCTCTAGGCGGTATATTTCCAGCATTTCTTCGGGTTCTATACCTAGAAAGGCAGCATAATTTCTCAAAAAGCCTCTAACATAGGCCTGCCCTGGTATAACGTCGTAATTTTCTTCTTCGAGTGCCTCTAAGTATTTCCATCGCATGTTGGTTTCATCTTCGATTTGCTGGAGTGTCAAACCTTTTGATTCCCTTGATTTTTTTAGGATTGTACCAATCTTACCCATCTTGCTGCCACCTCACCTATTAGCATAATTATTTGGTTGCTAAAAAACTGGCGATCTCTAAGGACGCTGCTTCTGGATTATCTGTACAAACTGACAAAGCATAGTTATCTGAAGGCCCATAAGGATACTTATAGAGGGGATCATAGTAATTAATGAGAAGATATTCTATAAAAGGTTGGTAATTTCCTTTATCAATTAAGTTTTTTAATTCTTCAGCCTTATTTTTTCCTAACCGTGGTGATAAGGAGGTAACACCCTTTTTAAGTTCTGCGTGATAACTAGGATCACTACAATAGAGCTCTACCAAACGTTCAATTCTTTTTCCCAGTGTTGCATATAACAGGATATGTACACCTTTGGTCATTGACTTAAATAAAAGATCTGGTAAATATAAACGGCCAATCCTTTTACTTTCACATTCTACTACAAAATTGTGCTGACATACAGGACTAGCTAGTACTTCTACTATTTTGGCTTCAAACATTTTTTGACTGGGCTGACCCGCCAAACCGATTCCACCAAAAGCTGATCCCCGATTATTTGCCAGACCTTATAAATCCAGGACTCCAGTGCCTTTTTGATGCAACAAATCTAAAATATCTGTTTTGCCAACTCCCGTATGGCCATGTAAAACTACAGCTGCTCCAGGTAGAGCAGGTGCTTGCAAAAAGTTATTGACATATCTACGGTAGGATTTATAACCACCAATTAGGCGTACTGTTTGTATATCCAAAGCTTTAGCAAAATCATAAACAACTTTTGAGCGCATGCCCCCACGCCAACAAAAAACTACTAAGGTACTATGCTTCGCTAGTTCCTTAAGCTGTCCTAACATAGCTGGTAGTTTAGGAGCAACTAGCTGCAAACCTAAATCCTGGGCAGCCTCCGTACCAACTTGTTTATAGGTCGTCCCAACCTTAACACGTTCCTCATCATCCAGAAGCGGGATATTGATTGCACCGGGGATAGTTGCTTCGGTAAATTCTGCAGGAGAACGTACATCTACTAAAACTAGTTTTTCAACTTGCAGTACTTCTTCCATACTAATTTCTTTCAACGGGAACACCTTTTCTAATGTTTTTTGATTTTAATTTTTAAATACTGCTTATCTGTATATATATACGCAAGTACTTTATATTTTGCAGTGTATCATTTTTTATTGGATAAATCAAAAAAAGACCTCCCAAGCTAGGGAGATCTTCTTGCTGAGTTAATTAAGCTGACTATCAGTAACTGCTATTTGTGCTTCTGGAACGATATTTTGGCCTGGATAATTGTAATTAAGGATTGTCACACCATCTTGCCAAAATAAAGCATAACCTGTATAAAGGGCTTTGGCGATCAATTCCGATTCTTCCTGGGTAACTAGATTAATATTTTTGTTTATAACATCATGGGAAAAACGACCTATATTTGTAATCATTAACCTTACCTCCAATATGTTACTATAAGCATAGTTACCCTCGATATACGATAATTTATGCTATAACAGTGTATACCGCTCTGTATTATGTTTATCTTAATAAACATCAGGATTCTAATGGGGGTAGATTATGGCGCGGGTATTTTTACTTGGTTCTGGTTTTTCTGTTGCAGCAGGAGCTCCGCTTGCTAAGGAAGTCTTAGCGAAGATTTTTTCGATAGAGAAAATAGCTCCAGAGATAGTAGCCTTGAAAAGTTGGCTGGAAAAGCATCTTTTTATGCAGCAACCTAATTGGCTGGAAGTATCAAACTTCGAAGAAGTTCTCAGCCGATTGGAACTATTTGAACATTATAGTGGTACACGTTTAAAAAATAAGTATTTATTGGAAAGTAAAACAAACTTATTACTGCGTGAATTTATCGCTCAGCTCCAGCCGAACAAGTTGCAAGCAAACTTAAGTTACTATGACAGTTTTGTTAAACATTTGAAAGCTGATGATGTAGTCATAACCTTTAATTATGATCTTGTAGTCGAAAATGCTCTTAACCGCCATAATATCGGTGTTAATTATCAGTTAGCATTGCCAAGTTCTGCTTATAGCTCTAATTTAATAGACGCTGATCAAAAACGCCTTACAGTAATAAAATTACATGGTTCGATAAATTTAGGTTTTTGTCCAGATTGCTTAACTATTCAAGAGGCGTCGGCCGAAAGCATTCTCTGTGAATGTTGCTCTAGCCATAGTAGTATGATCCAGCAGCAACCTGTGTCAAAGTCATCACTGCGCCCGTTTCTGATACCTCCGACTTTGTTTAAATCGTATTCATTGCTTGAGCAAAGACGACTTTGGTATACTGCCTACCAGTTTTTAGCTCAAGCTGATGAGGTAATAATAATCGGCTATTCATTACCCTCTGCAGATATTTTAGCTACCCAACTATTAGATTTTGCTTATCGTGCTAGGATAAAAGCTCACCAAATAATGGTTATAAATGGTAAACAGGCGAATACTGAGCAATATAAATTAATTTATCCTCAGGGCTTAGTAAATACTCGTCTGTCTTTCTTAGATTGGCTTGAATTACAGGCCACGCAACCGTAAAAGTGAGAGACCGACAATGGTTTTCCCGTCCCTTATTTCGCCTTTTTCAACTAGTGACCAAGCTTCAGTGAGCGTATATTCCTCTATCTCAATCTCTTCTCCGTCATCAAGCTGTTGTTCGGATTGCCCATTAACTTCGGCTATGTATAAAAATAATTTTTCATTTGTGATCCCAGGACTAGCATAAAAAGCACTTACCATTTCGATGGATTTAGCTTGATAGCCAGTCTCCTCAGCAAGTTCCCTTTTAGCTGCCAGCAATGGTTCTTCGCCTGTTTCAATGCCACCAGCTGGCAACTCTAACAGGATCTCATCCACTGCTGGTCTGATTTGTCTCACTAATATTATTTTGCCCTCTTTGGTATAGGGAGCTATTACGACAGCATTTTTGGTATTTAGAAACGTAAAGGTGATTTCCTTATCTCTAATTACAACTTTTTTTTGTCTTAATTCTCTAGTCATTTTAATCTCCCATTCAATCTTTAGGCTGTTTCTTCCACTGCTTTTATGCCACCATCAATATCAATTGCATAAGCCTTAAATACTTTATTTTCCATTTCCAATTCAGAAAAACATTCGCGACAAAAATAGTGTTTTGTTTTAATTTTACCTAGGTTCTTGCTGGCACATAAT
>CAZKEO010000043.1:0-8792 GCA_964551785.1 uncultured Eubacteriales bacterium
GGACACGGATGTCCACTCGCAAAGGTTTGGGTGCTTTTATTAGCCCATTAAGCTTAGAGCTACTTTGAACGAAGTGGAAGACTTCGGACTGGAACAGGTACTATCCCGGACAAGACATGCTCAAAAAGACCCCAAATCAAAATTGGACGGCAAATAACAACTTAAAAGCACAGGATACCACCAGCGCGCCTCCGGCACTTTTATTAACGTATATTTTGTGCCAGATTTAGCAATAATGTTAGCAAACCTTATTGCGGAGGTGGCAAAGATGCGCTATAAAAGATTTCGGCAACAGGAAATGAAACACCTTCATCTACGAGCACCCCGACCGGATTTGTACCCGGTTACCCAAGACTATCCTTGGTATGGTTTTTCTGTAGAAGAAGGGCGTATCCATTCACACTTAGATGGGACAATGGTGGGGACCCATGACTATGAACAGGGCCTACTAAAGAGCATGGTTGATTTAGAATAGCAAAATTCCGGATAGGACTATAATGCCTAGAAGAGTCGGCTTTGAGGGTCGGCTCTTTTTTGATATAATTTTCCTGAAAAAGCTACTGTAGCAAAAGGGGGCTATTAACATGGAATTAAAAGATGTACAACAGGAAGTAGATCAATGGATCGGCCAGTTTGAGGAAGGTTACTTTCATCCTTTGACCAATTTGGCGAGGCTAGCTGAAGAGGTCGGAGAATTTGCCCGGGAGCTTAATCACCGCTTTGGCCAAAAGACTAAGAAAGCTAACGAACTGGAAGGTGACCTAGCGTTAGAGTTAGGGGATATTCTCTTTATTGTTGCTTGTTTTGCCAATCAATTAGATATTGATTTAGAGGAAGCCTTTCAACGGGTGATGGAGAAATATCGCCAGCGTGATTTAGACCGTTGGACCAAGAAGAAGGAATCATAGGCCAACTGAGCTAAATTAAAGTCCGCTACAATATACGCTAATCTTCATACCATTTTTACTATTAGAACTTTGGAAGAAAGTAAAGGATAATATAGCATTATGGAGAATATGGAAATACTCGGCTAATTTAGGAGGAACCATACAGCTGATTTTTCCTATTAAAGTGAGTTGATATAGATAAGCGGAGTTAGCGTAGAAATGGGGAATTTAGGATGGATTTAGGTAAAACATATGAGGAGTTACAAGTAGGTGATTTCAGTAGTTTCCGCAAGACGATTACTGAAACCGATGTGGTGATATATGCTGGCATAACCGGAGATTTTAACCCAATCCACATTGATGAAGTTTATGCTAAGGCAGTGCCTTTTGGACGCAGGATTGCACATGGACTGCTCACAATGTCCTTGCTTACTAATGTGTTAGGAAATCGGTTTCCGGGCTTGGGGACTGTGCTGTTGGATGTGCAGTGCCGTTTTAAAGCTCCAGTTTTTATCGGAGATACCATTACTGTTAAGTTAACTATCATTGAGAAGCTTGATGAAAAGGGCTTTGTCCGGATGTATGCCAAGTTCTTTAACCAGCATGACCAAGAAGTTATTGTGGGAGAGACTTTGGCTATGCCTCCTAGGCAAAAGGTAGCCTTGGGTAAAGTTGGTTAAGTTAATTTCTTAATTTAAGGTACTATGGTAAAAAACGGCCGAGGGTCGTTTTTTGTTGTTTAAAATCAGCAGTCCACCATCTAGCAAACCTCCTATCATAAAACCCCAGTACTGCTAATAGAATGTGGGGAGAGCACCAATTAGTAGGGAGATGGGATTTCCGGGAAGGGGAGTGGGCTGCCATGGAGGGTCTAAAGCTTTTTCTGCAAAAACAGCTACGCTGGATAGTAGCTGTCTTATTGGTTGGCATCACTTGTGGGGTATGGTACTTTTTCGGGCAGGGACCACCGGAACCTGGCAAGCTGTTAAGTGATGCTTGGAAAAAAAGTCTGGCTGAGGAGAGCTATAGCTTCAGTAGTAAGACTAATTTATTAGTAGATGGCAAAAATCGCTCAATTAGTAATATCGAAGGAAAAATTCAGCAAGCGAATTTTCACATCAAGGGTAAAATTATCAATACACCGGTGGAGGTCTATCGGATTGGCAAGGTGGTTTATTTAAAGGACGTATTTGACGGGAAGGAATGGAAGGTATTTGAAGACGGGTTGCTACAACGCCAAGCCCTTGTCATGGCTGAAATAGATCCGCTGAGCTATTTGCAGTTTAAAAACGTCTTAGAGGTTAGGCTATTAGGGGTAGAACAATTGGGTGACAGAGCTGTCTACAAATTAGAAACGCGCCCAGAGGTGCATAATCAGTTTTTAGACAGCTTTTATAATAATTTCAAGGCTGAGTTCTGGATTGGTAAGTGGGACCGACGTATTTGGAAGGCTGTACTAGAAGGGGAGGGCAAGCAAGCTAGTAAAGATAAAATTAAGATTGAAGTAATTGTGCGAGATTATGATGATCAGGAGTCCTTAAAGCCTCCGGTAACTAAGCTTCCTTCTAAATAACCCCCCCTCTAAATAAACCCCAAGCTCAAGGCTTGGAGTCAGCAGGAATTTGACAATCCTACCAAAAATCTGATATAATTGCCGAATAAAAATCAGAGGAAAAGATAGAGGGGGCCAGTTAAATAATGCTTCCGGAAATAGAAAAAGTTTTGCTTACCAAAGAGGATATTGCGGCCAGGGTGCAGGAATTAGGTGCTAAGATTTCCCAAGACTATGGGGACGAGGAAATTTTAGTGTTATGCATTCTCAAAGGGGCTGCTATTTTTATGTCTGACTTAGTCCGTGCCATTACCTCGCCGGTGGCTATGGACTTCATTTCGGTGTCTAGTTACGGGGCTTCCACAGAATCCTCTGGGGTAGTCAGGATCATCAAAGACTTAGAACGGAGTATTGAAAATCGCCATGTACTAATCGTCGAAGATATTATCGATACAGGATTAACTCTGAAATATCTGGTGGAAAACCTAAAATCGCGTAATCCAGCCAGTCTTAAATTATGTAGTCTGCTTGATAAACCAAGCAGACGGAAGACGGATGTTAAAGCGGATTACTTAGGTTTTGAGGTGCCAGATGAGTTTTTAGTGGGGTATGGGCTTGATTATGCTGATAGATTTCGAGCGCTCCCTTATGTTGCTGTGCTCAAGAGTGAAGTTTACACAAAATAGATAGATTTAGGGGGAAGACTGCAATGCAACAAGCAGAATTAGTGATTGTCCTTGACTTTGGCGGTCAGTATAGCCAACTTATAGCCCGGCGGATTCGCGAATGTAAAGTCTATTGTGAAATGCTCCCATATAGCACACCCTTGGAGAAGATTAAGGCGATGAACCCCAAAGGAATTGTGCTTTCCGGCGGACCTTCTAGTGTTTATGGGGAAAACGCCCCGCAATGTGATAGCGGCATCTTTTCTTTGGGCATTCCCGTTTTAGGGATTTGCTATGGGATGCAATTAATGGCTCATAGTTTAGGTGGACAAGTCTCGCGGGCTACTAACCGTGAATACGGAAAAATCATACTGAAGGTCGAAAAACCGGATGAGCTCTTTGCTAATTTCCGTGACGAGGTCCAATGCTGGATGAGTCACGGTGATTATATCAATGCTGCACCGCCTGGTTTTGAGGTGAGTGCTAGTACAGCTGACACCCCAGTAGCCGCAATGGGCCATTCTGCCCAAAAGCTCTACGGAGTGCAGTTTCACCCTGAGGTAGTCCACACCCCTCGTGGGCAGGAATTACTAGAGTGTTTTTTGTACCAGATTTGTGGGTGCAGTGGCGACTGGAACATGGGCTCTTTCGTGGAGCGAACCGTCCACGAAATCCGGGAACAGGTCGGTGATAAGAAGGTACTTTGTGCCCTCAGTGGTGGGGTAGATTCTTCCGTGGCAGCAGCGTTAGTCCACAGAGCGATTGGCGATCAGTTGACCTGTGTCTTTGTTGACCATGGGTTTATGCGCAAAGGTGAGGCTGCTCAGGTCAGAGAGACCTTTGAAGGCAAATTCCATATGAACCTGGTTTTTGTAGACGCAGAAAAGCGGTTTATGGACCGCATGACTGGGGTTAGTGATCCCGAGACCAAACGGAAAATTATCGGGGAAGAGTTTATTCGCCTTTTTGAAGATGAAGCAAATAAGCTGGGGCAAATTGATTTCCTCGTACAGGGAACTTTATATCCGGATGTAGTGGAAAGTGGAACGGAGACTGCAGCGGTAATTAAATCTCACCATAATGTGGGGGGGCTACCTGAGGACATCCAGTTTGAACTAATTGAACCGTTGCGTTGGTTGTTCAAAGATGAAGTCCGCATGGTGGGAGAAGAATTAGGCTTGCCCCAAGAGATAGTCTGGCGGCAGCCATTCCCAGGACCTGGTTTGGCGATCAGAATCCTCGGTGATATCACCAAGGACAAGCTGGATACCCTTAGAAACGCTGATGCTATCGTAACTGAGGAAATTCGTTTAGCGGAGATGAATCGGGAGATCTGGCAATACTTTGCGGTGCTCCCCTCCATGAAGAGTGTAGGGGTCATGGGTGACGAGCGGACTTATGACTACACAGCTGTAGTGCGAGCTGTTACCAGTGATGATGGGATGACTGCCGATTGGGCCCGCATGCCGTATGACTTAATGGAAAAGATATCGTCTCGGATTGTCAATGAGGTGAAGGATATCAACCGGGTGGTGTATGACATTACCTCCAAGCCGCCTGGCACGATTGAGTGGGAGTAGGGGTTGGAGTGAGTACTAATAGCGGTTAAGAGTGTTAAGAGGTTCAAGATATGAGGCTGGGGTATCGATATCCGCGTATTTTCGGGGATATCGATACCCCAGTTTTGTTTTATCTTTTTGCATGCAGGAATTTACCACAAATAAAGCTAATTATATCCAGTATATAGCATATTTTGTCGAATTCATTGCGGTACTACTGTGAGGTCTATATAATTTTGCTAAAGACTGGTTTAGCGAGGTGAGTGAAATGTCGGAAAATCTAAGGAATGATTATGCTCTCTATATCGAAAAAAGTCCTGATGGAATTTTTATCTCTGATGAAACGGGGAAATACATGGCAGTAAATCCAGCTGCTTGTGCGCTGTTGGGGTACAGTGAGGCAGAATTATTACAAAGAAGTATCAGCGAAATTACTCCGCCGTCTGATTTGAAGCATTTCCAAAGCTTGTGGCGAGATGGAGAGAGTAAAGGTGATGTGCCGCTAATCAGAAAAGATGGCAGTGTAATCATGGTTAATATTCACGCTGTGGCTCTAGGCAGAAACCGCTTTATGGGGTTGGTTCGCGATATCTCCGAAAGAAAGCGCTTTGAGGAACGCTTGCAGTGTGAGGTTGAAATCAATGCAGCTCTGGCAGAGCTGGCTGTTGCGTTAATGGCTTCAAAAAACCGCAATGATATTGCTAACCAGGTATTAGCCCAGGCTCAGGCTCTAACTAAAAGTAAATTTGGCTATGTTGGTTATATTAATCCTGAGAATGGTTATTTAATTTGTAATAGATGTAGCAAAAATGTCTGGGATTACTGCACAATAGAAAATAAATACTTTGTGTTTCACGAATTTAAGGGTTTATGGGGCTGGGTTTTAAACCATCGCAAACCTTTATTTGCTAATACCTCAGTTGAGCACCCCTTTTCAGTTGGGACCCCACCTGGGCATATTGAATTGGAGAAGTTTTTAGCTGTACCGATTTTGATTAATGGCCAGATTGCGGGACTGATCGCTTTAGCTAATTCAGAAGTAGATTATACGGAAGAGCATGTCAAGGTAGTTGAACGAGTTGCGGCTATTTACGCATTGGCTCTTCAGCGGATTTACGTCGAAGAAACGCTCAAAAAAAGTGAAGAGTATTACAGCTTGATTTTAAATGGGATCTCGGAAGTGATAGTTTTGCTGCAAGTAGTTAATGAGGACAAATATCGCATTGTCCAATTTAATAACCAATTTGCGAAGTTAATGCAACTTCGGGCCGAACAACTACAAGGTAAGTTAGTGCACGAAATAGCTCCAGCTAATATAGCTGAGCTGTGGCTACAACGTAATCTAGAAGTAATTCGGACTGGTCTAGCAGTACAAGTAGAACAGGAATTAGATGGATATGGTATTTTTGAGGTGAAGTTAGAGCCAATTATAGATGAGGCGGGAAAGTGTACCCATATCATTATAGTTGCCCGGGATATCGAAAACAGCAAAAAGCTGGAGGAACATCTCCTCAAGGCCGAGAAACTAGAATCTCTCGGACTGCTAGCTGGAGGTATTGCCCATGATTTCAATAATATTTTGACAGTAATTATCGGCAATAATGCTTTGGCCAAAATCAAAGCCAATAAATTTAGCGATGAAATAAAAGGTCAATTCCTCGAACCTTTAACTGAGATAGATAAAGCCTATCTGCAGGCTAAGGATTTAACCCAGCAATTGCTCACCTTTGCCAAGGGGGGGAGCCCGATTCTAAAGGTTGTCTCCGTGCCAGAATTTATTCGGGAATCTGCGGAATTCGCACTGAAGGGTTCTAGCGTTCGTTGTAGCTATAAGTTTAGCGAAAATCTCTGCCCGGTTGAGATTGATAAGGGACAAATCAATCAGGTGCTGAACAACCTTATACTCAATGCCATTCATGCTATGCCAAGGGGTGGGCAAATTAGTATTAAAGCGCAAAATATTATGGTGGATGAGGGGTGTTTTCTGCCACTAAAATCGGGAGACTACCTAGAAATTGCAATTCAAGATAGTGGTATTGGTATTCAACCAGAGCATTTACCGAAGCTATTTGATCCTTTTTTTAGCACGAAGCCAATGGGTACGGGTTTGGGACTTACTACCACATATTCCATTGTCAAAAAACACTGTGGCTGGATTGCGGTAGAATCTGAACTCGGGGTTGGCACAACTTTTACAATTTACCTACCTGCTAGTCAGAAAAAGTTAGCTAAAACAGCTGATAATCCAGAAATGTTGATTGTCGATAAGGGTAAAGTACTCGTGTTAGATGATGATAATATGCTCCGAGAGGTTATCGTGGAAATGTTAACATCTCTGCATTATCAAGCTGACAGTGTTGCGGATGGTGTGGAAGCTATTGCACTATACAAAAATGCACAGCTTAACGGAGTTGGATATGATGCAGTTATCTTAGATTTAACGATTCCTGCTGGGATGGGAGGAGTAACGGTGGTCAAAGAACTCCGAGAGTTTAACCCCATGCTAAAAGCCATAGTCTCAAGCGGTTATTATCATGATCCCGTTTTAGCCAACTATCAGGAATATGGATTTCAAGCAATGTTAAAGAAGCCCTACACCATCGATAATCTAGACGAGGTACTTCAAAGGGTAATAAACAGCTCTGGCTAGTAGGGTGTGCTATATGATGAATTTTATTGTATTAACTTGCTAAAGGATGTTATAATTGCGGTGGAACACTTTCTGATGAGGTGAAGGCTTGAAGCAGTCTGAGCATATAGTCGAACTTGATTTAATCCGGGGAATTTGTATTGTTGGAATTCTGCTGTTACATATTTCAGCCTACTTTTTGAGTCCCAATTATAATGGTTTATCTAGTTATAAATTAAGTTTAGTTACTAATCAAGTAGTACGTTTCACCCTCCCATTGTTTGTATTTATCTCGGGTTTTGTCTTAGCTAAGCATTATCACACTGGAAGGGCTAAAGAATTCTATTTGAAAAGAATTAAGAAAGTGCTGATTCCCTATCTGGTCTGGTCAGCTATTTATTTCTGCTTTGCCCTCTTAGTTTTAAACAGAATTCCGATTAATGGCGGAATGCAGGCAGCAAATAGTCTCGAACTAAATACTTTAGGACTTCTGAAAGTATTCCTGTTCAACTTATTGTTTGGCTGGAATTATGTCCATCTCTATTTTGTCTTTTTAATTATTCAGTTTTATCTATTGTTTCCGGCGATTTATTTCTGGCTAGCCTCACTAGAGCGGAAACGGCTATTTTTTTGGGGCATTACCTTAGGGTATCTGGTGTATTTAATTATCGTTTTTAGTTATAGGAAGTACTTGAACATCCCCTATTTAACTTTCTTTTACAAGTACTATTGGGAATTAGCACCGTCCTGGTTTTTCTACTTTTTTTTGGGGGTGTTGGTGGCTCAAAATCAGGAGCCCTTTAAGGCTATTTCTGTGCGGTACTTTCGCTGGTTTGCCTTGCTGTTTTGGGGTAGTCTAGCCTTGGTGGTAGTAGAAGCTTGGCAGAGTGTAGGTGTAGATGCTCGTTCGATTGGGAAGCTAACCTCACTGCGACCAACTGTCTTCCTGAATTGCTTACTAGCAATTTTTTGCATCTATCCCTTTGGTAGTTGGCTCATGAGTACTCAAAATGGAATTAGTAAGGTACTACAGTATCTTAATAAAATTTCCTTTAGTCTATTTTTCAATCATCTAATTGTGCTCTACCTGAGTTCTGCTTTCTTAATGCAGTTGAATGCCCGTTATTTTAATTATCAGCAACCGCTTTACTTAATTGTGTTATCACTGGTGGTCATTGTGATCTCCACTGGGATATCCGCTTTAATTAATCACTTACCTTTTGCAAAATATCTGGGGGGCAAATAAAATTACGAATAATACTTTCTAAAATGGAAAAAACGTTCGTGTTTTACTTGACTCTGTTGCTAAGCTTTGCTAACATAAGAAGGTAACCTGCCTCTAGAAGATGTTGAGGATTTTTTTGCCTATAGAGTGATAAACTACTTATATGCAAGTTATCTTAACCTATGAGGGAAATGATGATTTTGTACACAAAAAACCCAAGTATGTCGGCTTAAGTCCACTTACTTGGGTTTTTATACTTTTTTATGAATTAAGGA
>CAZKEO010000044.1:0-8790 GCA_964551785.1 uncultured Eubacteriales bacterium
TGGTCGGCACTAAACTATTAGCACCGGACCGGAACAGCTACCCGACCGGCAAAGGCCGGCGTAAACTTGACCCCAAATATCGCCAAATTGTCCCTTAGTACGTGTGTTTTACTGGCACAAAGCTGGCATTAAATGCTATAATTAGACTGATAGTGAATTAATTCGCAAACTAAAAAGGCCGGAGGGAATCCTATGCACGAAATGGCACTTATGGAGGGTATTGTCAAAGTACTCAAGACAACTGCCGAAGAACACCAGCTTGAAAAAATTAAGAAAGTCAAGCTAGTGATAGGTAAAATGACGATGGTCTATCCTGATGCCCTGCAATTTGCATTTTCTGCCTGCCTCCGAGACCCCATCTTTGCAGAGCAAGCTTGTTTAGAAATAGAAGAACGCAACATCCAGGCCACCTGCCGGGAGTGCCAGTTCGAATTTGAGGCCAATGATGCCTACGCTATTTTCTGTCCGCAATGCGAATCTTTCGCTGTGGAAATGCTGTCAGGACGGGAATTTTTTATTGATTATATCGAAGGTGACTAGGCTTGGAAGGTGATTGGTTTAACTGAAAAGAACTAGTTGCAGAGGGAGGAAAGACCATGCAAGTTCAGCTCGGAATGGAAGTGCTGGCCGATAACCACCGGCTAGCCAAGGAAAATCAACAATTACTGGCTAAGCACGGAGTAGTGATGCTAAACCTGATGAGTTCACCTGGTTCAGGCAAAACAACTCTTCTGGAGCAGACACTGACCTTGCTCAAGGACCAATTGGCCTTAGCCGTGATTGAAGGAGACCCTGTTTCTAGTCGGGATGCGGAACGCATTGCTAAAGTAGGTGTTCCGGTGGTACAGCTCAATACTCATGGTGGCTGTCACCTCGATGCCAAAATGGTGAGGGAGGCTCTGCAACATTTTGATTTAACCAAATTAGACCTAATTATTATCGAAAATGTAGGGAATTTGGTTTGTCCCGCCGAATTCTTATTAGGTGAAGAAACGAGAGTAACAATTTTAAGCACTACTGAGGGCAATGATAAGATAGTGAAGTACCCGACAGTTTTTCGGGAAACTGATTTACTGGTCATAACCAAGCTTGATCTGTTGCCCTATACTGATTTTGATTTAGCGTTAGTAAATACTGATCTTGCCAAAATTAACCCTACACTGCCGGTAATTAGTTTGTCAGCGAAAACGGGCGAAGGTATGGAGGCCTGGTTACAGTGGCTAAAAGCACTAGTCAAAAAATAGTACAGCCTGGACTGCAAGCCGTCCGGATTCACCTCGAAGGTGTTATCCAGGGGGTAGGTTTCCGTCCTTTTGTTTATAAATTAGCTCAGGAATACCGCCTGTCGGGATATGTTTATAATTCCGGACAGGGTGTGGTGATTGAGGTTGAAGGCCAGCAGGCCGCGCTTGATAACTTCTTAAGCAAGCTAATTCAGCAACCTCCTGCCCTAGCCACCATTTCAGGGACAAAAATTGAGCAGATTGCGCCCACTGGCAGGACTGGCTTTGAGATTATGCTCAGCCAAGGTGGAACTGGTAAAAAGGTTTTGATTCCCCCCGATGTAGCCCTTTGTCCAGATTGTCGGAGGGAAATGTCGGAGCCGCAGGATCGGCATTTTCACTATCCCTTTACCAATTGTACCAATTGTGGACCGCGTTTTACCATAGTCCAAAATTTGCCCTATGACCGAGCCCAGACTTCTATGGCCGAATTTCCTATGTGCGGGGAGTGTGCAGCAGAATACCAGAACCCTGCTGACCGGCGTTTTCATGCCCAACCTGTGGCTTGCCCTGTTTGTGGGCCCCAGCTAACCATAGTTGGGCGAGATGGACGTAATAGAGCAGCTAGACAATGGGAGGAGCAGTTTCGCGACCTCATTAGGGCGGGCCAAATCTTAGCTTTAAAGAGCTTAGGTGGTTTTCACCTGACCTGTGATGCCTTAAATGAACAGGCTATAGCTGAACTCAGAAAACGTAAAAAACGTCCTGCCAAGCCCTTGGCGGTGATGGCTAGAGACATCGACGTAATCAGGAAATATTGTCGGGTAACACCGACCGAAGCACAAGTCCTACAGTCACCAGCAGCTCCCATAGTAATCCTGGATAAACTGCCAGAGCTGGTGACCAACTGCAGTACAGGATCAACCACAGCGGGCACAACCTTTGGAGGTAGTGGTAACCTGCAGTTGCCAGAGTTGTTAGCACCAGGAGTTAATACCCTAGGAGTGATGTTACCCTACACCCCCTTGCATATGCTACTTTTTGATGAGCAAATTGAACTTTTAGTAATGACTAGTGGCAATGCTACAGGGTTACCTTTAGCCAAGGACAACGACGAAGCCTTAGAGCAATTAAACCAAATTGCTGATAGCTTTGTTTTACACAATCGGCCAATTATCAACCGCTGTGATGACTCCTTAGTTCGACTCAACGACAATGAATTGCAGTTTTACCGGAGATCACGTGGTTATGTTCCCCAGTACCTGACCGTGCCTGCCCATCATGCTGAGTTAAAGGTTTTGGGACTAGGCTCTGAACTTAAAAATACTTTTTGTTTATTAAAAGCAGATCGAGCTTTTCTGAGCCAGCATATTGGGGAAATGGAAGCATTGGAAAATGTCCAAAATTATTTGACCAGCTTGGAAAACTTCCAGCGCTTAACTGATTTGGAACCACAGGTTTGCGGTTATGACTTACATCCTAACTACCAGGTTTCCCAACTAGTGCCCCAATTGCCCTATCCAGCAATCCCAGTCCAGCACCATCATGCCCACCTAGCCTCCTGTATGGCTGAAAATGGGCTGGAAGACAAGGTGCTAGGCTTAATCTTAGATGGAACGGGTTATGGCCTGGATGGTAACCTTTGGGGCTTCGAAGTTCTGGCAGGGGATTACCTGGAATTCGAACGTCTCATACACTTGCGCTATTTACCGTTGCCTGGTGGGGACGGGGCGGTTCGGAATCCCTGGCGCACCGCAATTGCTTATCTGGAGCAAACCTTTGGCTCAGAGGCGGAGCTTTATGTAGACAGACTGTTCCCGGAATATAGGGCAGACAGCCCGCTGATTTTAAAGCTGCTGCGGCAGCGCCTCAACACCCCTTTAGCGAGCAGCTGTGGCCGTTTATTTGATGCTGTGGCAGCCTTGCTGGGAGTCTGCCGCCAGAATACCTATGATGGACAAGCAGCAATTGAATTAAGTGACCTTGCCGCAGCAGAGTGTACAGCAGTAATAGTAGCTATCCACAGTTGTTATCCCTTTGAAATTAAGGAACAGGTGCTGGATCCCAGTCCAGCTATCCGGGAAATTGTTCAACAGCTACAGCAAGGAATCGCAAAAACCACCATTGCTGCTAAATTTCAATTTACCATTGTGAAAATGCTCACAACTGCGGCTGAGCTAGCTCGGGAAAAGACTGGTCTGAACCAGGTCGTGCTAAGTGGTGGTAGTTGGCAGAATCAATGGTTGTTCAATCAAACCAGACAGGCTTTGCAAGACAAAAAGTTTCAAGTCTATTATCATACTAAAATACCGGCCAACGATGGAGGTTTAGCCCTAGGTCAAGCTATGATAGCTAGAAGGAGGTGGATAGCAGGTGTGCTTAGCGATACCGGCCAAAGTAGTAGAGATTATTAATGCGGATCTGGCAGAAGTAGAGATTTATGGTAATAGTCGCAACGTAAGTATTACCCTGGTTCCAGAAGTTAAGGTCAACGAATATGTCTTAATTCATGCAGGCTGTGCGATAGCTGTAATTGATGAAGAATCTGCAATAGAAAGTTTAAAGGTCTGGAGGGAATGGAGTGAGCTGGAAAACAATCAATGATTACCGTGACCCTCATTTAGGCAAACAATTATTACAGCATGTCCAAAAACTTGCTCAACAGGCAGCTGAGCAGCAGGGCAGACCGATTAAACTAATGGAGGTCTGTGGTACCCATACGATGGCACTGGCCAGATCGGGAATCCGCAGTTTGTTAGGGGAACACCTGCAAATCTTAAGTGGGCCTGGTTGCCCGGTCTGTGTCACCTCCCAAACGGATATTGACCGGATGCTGGCTCTGTCCCGAGAACCAGGGGTAATCATAACCACCTTCGGCGATATGATGCGGGTCCCAGGTAGTAATACCACTTTATTAGAGGAAAAGTCCCAGGGGCGGGATATCAGGATTGTTTACTCCCCTTTGGATAGCTTAGAGATTGCGGCCAGTAATCCCGACCGCACAGTTATCTTCTTAGGGATTGGCTTCGAAACCACCATCCCAGTGGTTGCAGTAGCCCTCGAACAGGCCATCCGTCGGGAATTAAACAACTTTATGCTTTTCTCGGTGCAAAAATTAGCGCTGCCAGGTGTGGCTGCAGTGCTTGCTGATCCCGAGCTGAAGCTAGATGGTTTAATTTTACCAGGTAATGTTAGTGTGATCGTTGGGGAGGGTGCCTTCCAATTTATTGCCGACCAATACCACCTACCCTCAGCAATATGCGGTTTCGAAGTAACTGATATGCTATCCGGAATTGCTGCCATTCTAGAAAATATTCTGGCAGGAAAAGCTCAGGTCATCAACAACTATAATCGGGTTGTGACCAGCGTAGGTAATCCGAAAGCAAGGGAACTGATGGAGAAGTATTTTGAACCTCTACCGGCTGAATGGCGCGGCTTAGGGACTATCCCGGCTACCGGTTTAGCTCTGCGCAAGGAGTATAGTAAGTTCGATACAACCCAGCACTTTGTCATCCAGGTAGAACCCCAAAAGGAGCTCCCGGGCTGCCGTTGTGGTGATATATTAAGAGGTAAGGCGACACCCTTCGAGTGTAAATTATATGGGAACAGGTGCAACCCAGTCCAACCAGTTGGACCGTGCATGGTTTCTTCGGAGGGAACCTGTGCAGCCTATTACCAGTTTGATCAAAGGAGGGAACAGGTTGGCACAAGCTGATAAAATTACTTTAGGGCACGGTGATGGGGGAATCCTAACCCATAACTTGGTGCGTGACATTTTTCATAAATATTTTGCTAACCCGATTTTGCAGGAAATGAATGATGCTGCCATCCTAGCCTTAAATGCTCCTAACCAAGAGGGTATTCCGCGAGAGAACGGTTCACTGGCTTTTACCACCGATTCTTTTGTCGTCAAGCCCATTTTTTTCAGGGGAGGCGATATTGGGAAATTGGCAGTAGCAGGCACGGTTAACGACTTAGCGGTCACTGGTGCCATTCCGAAATACTTGACAGCAGGCTTTATCCTCCAGGAAGGGTTTCCGCTGGCAGATTTAGAAAGAATCGTCAAGTCGATGGCCGAAACCGCCCATGCAGCAGGGGTGCAGATAGTAGCAGGAGACACCAAAGTGGTAGAGCAGGATGCGGCAGACCAAATCTTTATCAACACCAGTGGTCTGGGTTTTCGACCTGTAGGTTGGGAGTTAGGCTACCGCCGCGTCCAAGCGGGAGATCTGGTAATTATTAATGGCAACATTGCCGAACATGGGATTGCCATCTTATCGGAAAGAAACGGGCTACAGTTTAAAACCCCAGTTTTAAGTGATTGCCAGGCCTTAAATAAGCTGACCACTGCTTTGATGACAAACTTCGCAGCTGACATTAAGTTAATGCGGGACCCGACTAGGGGTGGAGTAGCTACCACTGTCAAAGAGATAGCTGAAAGCACGCAGATGGATATCTGGCTATACGAAGAAAGCTTACCCATTAGCCCAGTAGTTCAGGGAGCGGCAGAAATGCTAGGCCTTGACCCACTCTATTTGGCCAATGAGGGGAAGGTGCTGGTGATCGTAAAACCTGAGCAAGCAGGGAGGGTGCTAGCTGAAATGCAGAGCACGGCTGAAGGTCGTAACGCTGTCATAATTGGTGAAGTACAAGCAGGTACAGGGAATTTGTATTTACGAACAACACTTGGGGGAACTAAAATATTAAACATGATGGCCGGGGCACCATTACCACGAATCTGTTAGGAGGAATGTAAAATGTGTCAAGCTTCCAGCAAGTTAGAACAAGCCCAGCAAAAGCTTGTTCTAAAACAATTGAAAGGGAGGATAGCGTCGGTACAGTTGGAACTGAAGGAGTGGAGTCACCTCTTTGGTCACCTGACTTCCCCACTAACGCTACCACTTCAGAATGCTGCCGAGCCGCTTGTAGCAGTGCTCAGTCAACTGAACAAGGCTGAGGAAATCTTCGCAAACCCACCCATTGAGCAACCTAGCAATGTCACCTTCGTTAGTAAATAAATAACAGCAAAGCAGCCCTCACCGATAGAAGAGGCAGACTAGATCATCAAAATCCAGCCTGCCTCTTTTCGATATTTAAATAGGAAATTAAAAATCAATAGCTAGAACTGCTCCTAAGCAATTTTCGCCAAGAGTTAGCATTAATATACAGAATAAAACAAATTTTACCATATAAATCCAAAAAGAAGGATAAAGTGGATTAAATGACGAAATATGGATTTAGCTTTGTCGAAGGGGGGGGGCTAGTTTTGAAGTTGCAAGGGAAAATCTTTAGTGGTTACTTGGCTCTTTATGTTTTTTTTATGGGTATGACAATCTATTTAAACAAAAGTAAAACAATTGGTCAAATGCTAGTTTTAGGAGCTCTATCACTAATTGTGAGCATAGGACTTGGTTTTTATATTTCTCATAGTATTATAAATCCACTTCAAAAGCTTATAGCTTATTCTCAGAATGTAGCAGCCGGGGATTTTCTGCAGAAAGAATTAAAGTTAGATACTCGTGATGAGATGCAGGAACTGGCTGAAGGCTTTAATAAGATGATTATTAGCGTTAGACAGATTATGACTCAAGTTGCTAACGGTGTCGACGAGCTAATCAATACAGGTGAGAAATTAGCCACTAACGCTACGAACACTAATCAATCTGCCCAACAGGTGACCATTGCCATCCAGGAGGTTGCCAAAGGTATGGCTGAACAGACATGTTTTATTACCCAAACTAGAGATTCTGTAAAACGACAAGATGCTGTTATTAAGGAATTACAACAGGGGACTAGCGCTCAGATTAATGATGTCAATGAAACCTCTTATCTAGTAGGAGAAATGGCCTCATCCATCCAAGATGTTTCCGATAGTGCCACCACTGTATCTGAAACTGCCGATAAAACTAGGGATGTAGCCAATAATGGGGCAGAGGCAGTTAAACTGACAGTTACCGGCATGGTAGGAATTAAGGAAAAGGTGTTTGAAACTGCTAGTAAAATTACAGAACTAGGGGAGTATTCCACAAAAATCGGGGAAATCATCCAAGTTATTGATGAAATAGCAGAACAAACTAACCTTTTAGCCTTAAACGCGGCCATTGAGGCTGCTAGAGCAGGAGAACATGGCAAAGGTTTTGCGGTAGTTGCCGATGAAGTTAGAAAGCTTGCAGAGCGGTCAGGGAAAGCAACCAAGGAAATTGCTAATTTAATTAACAATATGCAGCAATTAACGGCTGTGGCCGTTAGAACAATGGAAGCCGGGACTTCGGAAGTTGAAAAGGGTGCACAGTTGGCCCAAGATGCTGGTGCCGCGTTGAATAAGATTCTGGAGATGGTAGAAGAAACATGCCAACAGGTACAAAACATTACCACTGTTCATGAACAGCTAGCCGAAGGTAGTGTGCAGATGGTGATAGGTATGGAAAATGTTGCGGTAGTAACAGTCAAGAACACTGAAGATGCCATTAAAATCTCAGAGGCCAGCAATCAAATCGCCAACGCGATGGAGAACATCGTAGTAATTACAGAAGAGAGCTCGGCTTCGGCAGAAGAGGTTTCTGCAGTATCGGAGCAAATGGCTGCTTCGTTAGAGGTGATACAGGAGGAAGCCACCAATCTAGGACAAGTGTCTAATCATTTGCATCAAGTTTTAGCTAAATGGAAAATCAACTAAAACTAAGGAGGGGTAAAATTGAAAATTGGTTTGTTCATATCCCGATGCGGTGGATTGTTGGAGCGGACATTAGACTTAGCGAGTCTCGCCGAAAAGTTTGCACCAATAGTCAAGACAATGGTGGTAGATAGCTTTCAAGACAGTAAAGATATCGCAGAAATTATCCAGATAGTCCAAGCTGAAAAGCTGAATGGAGTAATCTTAGCTGGTAATTCTCCAGAAGAATATACTGCCTCACGGCAAGGTGATTTGCTCTTAGCGAGGTTAGAAGTAGCAGGAGTCAATTCTAACCAAATAGCCTTTGCCAATCTGAAACAACATGTAGCTAGAGTTCACCTACCAGGACCGGCTACCCAAAACAAGGCAGAGCTGTTAATCAGAGTCGCCCTGGCTAGGGTACAGGAAGCTAATGCTGTGCAAGTTAGCCGAGTTGCCCCGCGCAAAGCAGTAGCTGTTTTGGGGTTGTCGGTGGAAGGCTGGTTAGTGGCCCAGCAGTTAATTAAGCGTAATTTCCGGGTTTATTTAATTAATCCCTATTCCGAACAGGGAGAACTACCGGATAGCCTGGCTAGAGTAAAAGCTTTTGTAGAACTAAGTCCTAAGGCCCATATCCTTGATAATTGCCAAGTGACAGACCTCTATGGTTGGGCGGGCGATATGACTCTTCAACTAGAACACAGTGATGAGAAAAGCTCTATCGATATAGGTGCTGTTTTAGTAGCTACCAATAACAGCCCAGTATCCGCGGAAAAGATGCGACGCATTTTACACGTAGAGCTGGATGATGACCAAGGGCCGTTTGCGTCTATTGCCCAAGAGTCCAGAACCGTGGAAACTATAGAAAATGGAATGTAAATATTTCCCAACGGACTGGCCGCTAATCTACCTTGC
>CAZKEO010000045.1:0-8781 GCA_964551785.1 uncultured Eubacteriales bacterium
GTGCATCCCGATAACTTGCTCAGGGCGCTTAGTGCAAGCAGCGATTTGGGTAATCGGCAAGGAAGAGGTATTAGTAGCTAAGATACAGTGAGCTGGAGTAATCTGGTCTAATTGCTCAAAGACTTTTTTCTTGATCTCGAAGTTTTCTACGATTGCTTCGATTACCAGATCGGCATCTTTGGCATCTTCTAAATTAGTGGAAGGCTTGAGCCGTCCCATGATAGCTGCTTTTTCTTCAGCTGTCATTTTGCCCTTTTCTACGTTACGGGCCAAGTTCTTTTCGATATTGCCTAGACCTTTGTTGACCAAATCCATGTTGATATCATACTGGATAGTTTCCCAGCCGGTTTGGGCCGATACTTGGGCAATCCCGTTACCCATTTGACCCGCACCAATTACAAACACCTTTTTGATTTCCATTGACCGTAGCCTCCTTTTTTATTTAGATAATCTCGGTTACCAATTTTTCTACGCCTCAACCTTGATTAGCATGGCATCACCTTGTGCGTGTCCTGAGCAAATTCCACAGACACCGATTCCGCCCCCACGGCGCTTCAGTTCATAAGCTAGAGTCATTGCAATCCGAGCACCAGTAGCACCAATTGGATGACCATAAGCAATCGCGCTACCGTTCACATTAACCTTTTCAAACATCTCTTCTTTGCTCATTCCCAAGATGCTACCAGCACTAACTAGTACTACTGCGGCAAAGGCTTCATTGATCTCGATTAAATCTACATCTTTATAAGTTAAGTTGTTTTGCTCCAGTACTTTCTTAATGGAGAGCCCTGGAACTGTGGCGATATCCTTAGTTTGTTGGGAAACCTCGGCATAATCGAGAATAGTAAAGAGTGGCTTGAGGCCTAGCTCATCAGCCTTTTCGCGGCTCATTAGCATACATACATCTCCACCATCATTAACCCCAGGAGCATTTCCGGCACTAACAGTACCTGGCTTACCGGTAACATCACTAATATGATCAAAAACTGGAGGCAGCTTAGCTAAACCTTCTAAGGTAGTACTAGGTCTTGGACCTTCATCTTTAGCTAAGACATCTTTGCCTCTCTTAATGGCAACTGGGAAGATTTCATCGGTAAACTTATTATCTTCCATGGCTTTAACTGCCCGCATTTGGGAAGTGTAGGCCCACTCATCTTGAGCTTCTTTGGTATAGCCGAATTCATCAGCAGTCTCAGAACCATGTACAGCCATGTGGCGGTTGTAGAAAGCATCCCATAGACCGTCAAAAACCATCAGGTCTTTACAATCAGCATTTAAGAGGCCCATGCGCTTGCCAAATCTCATATCAGGTAGAGCAAAAGGACAATTACTCATACTTTCCTGGCCACCTGCGATAACTATTTCAGCTCTTCCGGTCTGAATCATTTGGACACCTAGATCCATTGTCTTAATACCTGAAGAGCAAACTTTATTCACCGTAATAGAAGGCACTGATTCAGGCATGCCTGCCAATAAAGAAGCCTGACGGCTAGGCACTTGACCAGCACCTGCTGGAACTACCTGTCCCATGACAATATAGTCAACTTCCTCTGGCTTGACTTTCCCTTCGACCCGACGCATACATTCCTTGATAGCCAGGGCACCAAGCTGAGCAGCATCATATTCTTTCAGCGCTCCACCAAACACACCATATGGAGTCCGACATGCTTCCACACAAACAACTTCCCGTAGGTTTTTAAATTTGTTGCCTATCTTTCTACCCATACCTTCAAAGTTAGGTTTCCGCTCACCATATCCAGTGATGGGTACTTTCTTTTGATAATCAGATCTTTTCATCTCGAGTTTTTGTACATAATCAGACATTTACCGATTCCTCCTTTTAATGTAGCCGACCCCTCTGTTTTCCAGATGTTTTTTATGAATAACTTTTTCTGTTTACTTGCTAGTACCTAACACCTCCCTTCAGTAAAAGTAGATTTGTAGCCAGTAGTCATATAAACAAAAATACCCAACAGAGCATTATCTGTCTGGGCAAAATTACTCTCATAAAGCTGCTGTTGATACAAATTAAATCGGGGTCGATAAGCAGTTTATGAAACACCTTTGTATATAAACTCGGCCATGCCCTCTGTCTTGCTTACATATGCTATTGCTTAACTGAATATGCAACTCCTATGCCAAGATGGCAAATTGCCCGACTTTTCTAAATTTACTGAGTTTATTTTATATTTTGACTTGTTAATTTATTTACAATCGTTGCAAACAAACAACAAAAAGACCCCGAGGGGTCTTTTTGTTGGCTCTATTAAGCATTATTTGCTAGTAACCTCACCACTTAACGAAATAATTAACTATTTAACCACCATATCTTACCGTTAAATGATTCGTTGCAAATTGACAACAGGTGTTTCTGATATGCAACAGCATTTTGGGCCTTTTTAGCTTTCCCTCACATTAATTCCATACCTGGCAGCTTTACGTACCACGGTAGAGGCATTTACCTCAAGTGCCCCAGCCATTTGTCTGGTAGTTTTATACTGGCTGTACGCTTTTTCCAGTAGTTGTTTTTCTGTACTTTCAATCGCCTCTCGCATCGGAATTAATGCTCTAACTAGAATAGGTGAGAACTTGGCTTCCACATCATCCTCAAAATAGGAAAGTAAATCTTCTCCTGTAATAACATCTTTTTGGGTTACTACTACTAATCTTTCAATAAAGTTCTCGAGTTCGCGTACATTGCCTGGCCAATCCCATTTCATAAAAATATGGATTACTTCTGGAGAAATCCTTTTATTTAATTCATATTTACGATTAAAAGCCTGCATAAAACTTACAACCAGGGAAGGAATATCTTCCTTTCTTTCTCTGAGGGGGGGAATATCAACCGGGATAACATTTAAACGGTAATAAAGGTCTTCCCTAAATTCCTTTTCTGCCACCATTTTCTTAAGATTTTTGTTAGTAGCTGCTAAAATCCGGACATCAATCTTGACAGAGCTTTCTCCACCTACCCTGATGATCTCCCTGCTTTGTAATACTCTTAATAACTTTACTTGGAGGTTAAAGGGCAAGTCCCCTATTTCATCTAAAAACAAAGTGCCTCGATTAGCTAATTCAAAATAACCAGCTTTGCCACCTTTTTTGGCACCGGAAAATGCTCCAAATTCATAACCAAAGAGTTCGGATTCCAAGAGATTGGCCGGAATAGCTCCACAGTTTACTTTGATAAAGGGCTGATTCTTCCGCACACTATTGTTATGGATGGTTTCTGCAATAAGCTCTTTACCTGTGCCTGATTCACCTGTTATCAGGACAGTGGTATCAACTTGAGCTAGTCTGATTACTGTTTCCAGGAGATTGCGCATGATATTGGAGTTGATTACCAGGCTTTCAGAGCCTTTATATTGTAACCTAAGTGTCCGCAATTGACTTTCATAGTGTTGGCTGAGTCCCTCTGCTTGATCAAGTTTTTGTCTTAACATATTAAGCTCAGTGATATCCCTAACATTACAAACTACACGGACAATATTGCCATGTTTATCAAATACCGGACTGCCAGTAACTAAGGTAGTCTTACCGGTTTTAGTTTCTTGGATAATGGTAACATGACTACGTTTTTGTAAGGTAAGATAGCTGACTGACTCTGAGACAATGCCTTCGTCTCGGATATCTTCGACATTACGTCCGAGGAACTCTTGAGCACTAATCCCAGTAATCATTTCAAAGGCTTTGTTAAGACGGAGAGTTTTCCCCTGCCCATCAGTGATATATAAACCGTCAAACGAGGAGTCAATGATGGCATCAAGTTCCTCGTTTAATTCTTTGACATACTTTAATTCCTGAGAAATTTGTTCGAATTCGGAAATGTCTTGGAGGACTGCGACCCCACCAATAATTTCCCCATCTTGCTTGATGGGTGAGCGGTTAGAAATATAATAACGGTCATTAAGCATAATTTTTTGTAAGGGCTCAACAATATCCAGTCTCATAGTTTCCATCAGCCCACTGGTCGGGAAAACATTGCAGATTTTTTGGCCAACAACCTCTTCCGCTCTGACTCCCAATAGCTTTTCTGCAGATTTATTAAAGACCTTGATTCTACCCTCTTTGTCTACAGATACTATCATATTGTGAGTAGAATTAATGATGGTATCAGCTTCAGAGGCAATTACATTATAGGAGTTATAAAAGGCTTTTAAGAGGTCAGTGCGGGTAATCATGCCTACCACAATACCTTCGTCTACAACTGGCAACCTACCCAATTCTGGATAAATAACACTCTCTACTTCTTCCTGCAAATCAACTGTAATCGGATTGTGGGTCATCAGCTTTTCTACTGGTGTAAGTAAGTTAATTTCCTGCTCAATGGCCCGATAAATGTGAGTTTTCGTAAATAGCCCAATCAATTGGTTGTTTTCATCCACTACCGGGGCTCCGTCAATGCTGTGCTGCAAAAAAAGCCGACCGGCATCTTTGATAGTTTGATTGGCAGTTAGCACAACTGGATTGGCAGTCATAATATTTTTTATCTTCATTAATTCACCGCCTATAGTTAAAGTTACAGAATAATGTGATAACTTTGTTATACACGCAAAAGAAGATACTGTCAATCAGCATCTTCTTTTGCGCTTAAGCTTTTGTTCCCCATAATAACCTCAACCAGATACTCGTTTCCGTCATCCACAAGGGAAAGCTGTCCGTTGGGAACCTCTTTTTGATTGACTAAAATTTTTTTTATGCCTTGGTTAACCCTTTCCGGATTACGCACCTGAATGTGGTAGACCGTTTGCGTCAACCTGTACTCAACTTGAAACTCAGGCCAAGTTTTAGGGATACATGGATCAAAATGCAGGGTTGCACCAACTTTTTTGATCCCCAGGATGTGCTCGATGCCTACTCTGTACATCCATCCGGCAGCACCAGTGTACCATGACCAACCCCCACGACCGGTATTGGGATGCACTGCATAAACATCGGCAGCCACTACATAAGGCTCAACTTTATATCTCATAGCATCCATCAGGTTACGGGCATGATTGATGGGGTTAATTAGGCCAAAAAGTTCCCCGACTTTATCGCCCATTCCCAGTTTAGCAAAGGCCAAAACTGTCCAGACCGCAGCATGGGTATATTGCCCTCCGTTTTCCCGGACTCCTGGCACATAGGCTTTAATATAACCAGGTTGGAGATTACCCGCTCCAAAGGGAGGTGTTAACAGTTTGATAATACCAGCTTCCCGGTCCACGAGGTAATTTTCGACAGCCTGCATCGCCTCTTTGGCCCGGTGAGGTTTACCTGCTCCCGAGATGACTGACCAGGACTGCGCAATAGCATCAATTTTACATTCGCTATTAGCAGCTGAACCCATCGGAGTACCATCGTCAAAATAGGCTCTGCGGTACCAACTGCCATCCCAGGCATTTTGCTCAATAGAAGCTACCAGAGTCTCAGCTATGGCCGCATATTTTTCGGCCTTTGGTGTATCATGTCGGGCTTGACAAATGGGGATAAAGCGTTGGAGCACAGTATAGAGGAACCAAGCCAACCAGACACTCTCACCCTTTCCCTGATTGCCAACAGTGTTCATCCCATCATTCCAGTCACCAGAACCCATTAGTGGTAGTCCATGTTCCCCAAATTTCAGGGCATTTTCGATTGCGCGAATACAATGCTCGTAAAGATCAGCTTTTTCCGCTGAAACCCGTGGAGTGTTGTACCGTTCATCTTCATGTGCTGGTAAGGGTTCCTCCTCCAAAAAGTGGGTAACTTCCTCTAAAATCGACCAGTCAGCAGTACATTGCAAATAGTCAGCAGTAACATAGGGCAACCATAAGAAGTCATCGGAATATCTGGTCCGAATGCCTTTATCTGCTCCCGGATGCCACCAGTGCTGGACATCTCCCTCCTGATATTGGTGAGCGGAATGTAAGAGAATTTGCTTTCTCGTCAGCTCGGGCCAACTGTACACTACTGCCATTACGTCTTGTAATTGGTCCCGGAAACCATAGGCTCCACCAGATTGGTAATAGGCAGCTCTAGACCAGATGCGACAGGCTATAACCTGATACTGCAGCCAACTATTTAATAATAAATCCATGGCTTTGTCAGGAGTTGACACTTGAATGCTTCCTAGCTTTTCTGTCCAGAGTGCTTTCACTTTAGCTAATTCAGCTTCAGCTGATGGGACCTGACGATATTGAGCTACGAGTGACAAAGCTTCAGCTAAGTTCCCAGCTTGACCGAAGAGAAAGACTAGTGCTTTGGTTTCCCCTGGCGCTAGGGTTAGCTTCACTTGCATCGCACCACAGGGTTCATAACCTGCGCCAACCGTGCCTGAAAGTCCCTTTCGCTGCAGAGCAGCCGGTGTCGCCAAACTGCCCTTTGCGCCAATAAATTCAGCACCATCTCCGGTGAAAGTACGGGCGTTTTCCGAAACATCCAGAAAGGCTACTCTGCCTGGGAAATCGGAATTAAAGGAGTTCGTCAGCAGCAGGGTACCATTATCGCCAGCTACCTGTGTGGTGATATAAGGTGCTGTTACTTTCTCATTGACACCCAAAACTGGGCGCAGGTAATAGGTTAGCGAGATTGTTCGAGAGTTAGGTGTCAGGTTCTCTAACTTAATTAGGTTTAGTTTGACCGGGTCTGCTATAGCCACAAACTGAATCAATTGTTGTTCTAAGCCGTAACTAGTATGTTCAAAGACGGAATAACCGCGGCCGTGTCGAATCAGATAATCTTTGCTATCCCTAATCGGCATGGGGGTGATACTCCAGTATTCACCTGTTTGCTCATCTCTCAGATAAATAACTTCACCCAACCGATCAGTTACCGGGTCATTATACCAAGGAGTCAGCTTATTCTCCCGACTGTTTTCCGCCCAGGTATAGCCAGCTCCCACTTCGCTGGTGTTAAAACCAAACTGCCGATTGGCAATCACGTTAATCCAAGGGGTTGGAGTAGTTTGACCCTCTCGTAGTAGGATGTGATACTCCTTGTCTTTCTGCTCGAAACCGCCAAGGCCGTTATAAAACACTAAATCTGCAACATCGGTTTTGGGGTTGGGGACAGGCCGCTGAGCATCCCAATTTCCCTGCGTTCCCTGTTCCTCAGCCACTTCCCTGCCCACGCCCTTGAACTGTAGCAAGCTCGGCAGACTGGGTTTAGCTGTTTCCACTTCAAGTTGCTCTTTAAGCGAGCCAGCCTCACCCTTGAGGATCAGTCGAGGCACTGTATAGAGCAGAATTCGTTCTTCCGCTGTCATGACATTAGCATTAAGTAGGAAGACCCCACCACTGCGATTGATTAAATCCCGGGCATGGCTGGAAAAAATAGCTTCTCGGATGCCATCTTGTAGTGGCTGGACATAACCACCTTCATCTTCGGCTAAAAAGACGAGATCCACCCGTAACCCTTTGAGACGCCAAAATTCGTGGGCCTTCAGGAGCTGGTAGACTAAGTCTATTTGCCCTTGATCAGTGAGGTGTAGTAAGACAATTGGCAAATCGCCTGAAATTCCAAAGGGCCATAAGCCTGGTTGGGCTTTGGTGTTTTTGCTGATGAAGTTAGCCCACTTACGCCTGCTTGGCCCTGGGAACAGCAGGTGGGAAGTCATGTTCTGGTATACTTCTAAAGCTTGGGCATCAATATCCAAGTAGTCAGTTTCAATTTGACTACGATTCCAAGCAAACTCAAAGGCGCGTTCAACCACCTTGGTATCACGATATTTATCAGCTAAGGCCAAGACCTTTTGACGATTAGTTGTAACTGCCAAGCAATATGTTACCCTAAGCGTTTGCCCTGGTTCAAGCTTCACGCGTTTGCGTAAACTCATAATCGGATCAAGCACAGCACCCACCGTATTGGTCAAGGGTTGGTCAATTTCCATCGCCGCCGGGTTAGCTAAGCCCCGGTTGCGGCCAATAAATTTAGCTCGATCTGTCTCATACTGGAGGTCTCCAATAACTTCCCCTTCAACAGCTGCCAGATGCACCGCCCAGATTGGCTTTTGGCCAGCATGCCTAGGCCTTCTTACCGCCAGCAAGCACTCATATTCTGGGATGAACTCAGTAGTTACAAAGAGATTGCTAAAGGCGGGGTGGGCTATGTCAGCATCCGGATGACTCAAGACCACCTCTAAGTAGCTGGTGATTTCCAGAACCCTAGAGTGCTGGCTATGATTGGTTAAAGTTACTTTTCTCAGTTCGCCATTATCCTCCGGACAGACAATTATTTGCGTATGGGTCTCAATGCTACCATCTTTTCGGAAGAATTCAGCTTTGTCAGGTGAAAAAACCACACGGTAGTCCTCGGGCTCGACCTGATATGGTTCATAGGTAGCTGACCAGACGTTGTTGGCATTGATGTTTTGCAGGTAGATGAAGAAACCTAAATTATCCCGGCTTTGCCCTTCCTTCCACCTAGCCACTGCTAACTCTCCATTTTTACTGTAACCAGAACCACCACTAGACAGCATCACAGAGTAACTATCATTAGCCAACAGGTGCAAGTTTGGCAACTCTGACTGGGGAACACCGTATTTCCGAACCACTTCTGGCTGATCGGCAACTTTTCTTTTGAGAGCCCGATATTCTTCACGATGTTCCTTAATAGTTCCCACCCTAAAGGGCATCCGCTCTTGTAACAACAACTCAGCTGAGCGAATCACCGGATTAGTATGAAAGCGCTTAGGCATAATGTCATCATGAAAATAATTGGCCAAGGCCAAGATCGACATACCCTGATGATGTACCATAAAGTTTTTGACGACAGCACCTTGCCCATTTAGGCTTCTACAGGTTGAGGTATAATCAACCGCCT
>CAZKEO010000046.1:0-8759 GCA_964551785.1 uncultured Eubacteriales bacterium
CGGACTTCAGCTCTGACACATCGGACTTCAGCTCTGCCACATCAGATTTCAGCACTGACACATCGGACTTCAGCTCTGACACATCAGATTTCAGCGCTGATACATCGGATTTTACCTCCGACATATCAGATTTCAGCTCTGACACATCGAACTTCAGCCCTGACACATCAGATTTCACCTCTGACACATCAGATTTCACCTCTGACATATCAGATTTCACCTCTGACATATCAGACTTCAGTTCTTTGACATCCGATTCTACGCCCTCGAGCTTGGTCAGAATTTGTTTCAGGATTTTCTCCACTTCAAATCGACCTCCTTAAAAGAACACATTTTTATTATACCACGAATATTTCTTCCGGTAACCATGAATCACTTTTCTGTTTTGGCCAACTAGCCTATGCCTAAATCATACCAAACAAATGTACGGCGCACAAGCAAAAAGAGTCGACATATACTAGCTAATTAGCACGCATTCTTTCCTCTAAATCAGCAGCTTTTGCAGGAATCAAGCCATCTGCCTCGAAATAAGTAAATAGCTTGTTGCAATGAAGAGGTTTCAGCAAATTAAGCAACAGTTCCAACATAGGCAGTAATATTTTATATGAAGCAGGTGGTATTATGAGCAGCAAAACAGGGAGCAAGCTGGCAGCAGTGTTATTGATCTTTACGATGATTAGTAGCATTGTCCCGCCGGTTGCCTTCGCTAACACTAGCCAAAGAATTATCATGGCTTACCTTTATATGGGACCTAATGAAAAAAGCGAAACTGCCAACGAAAAGTTTAAAACCCAGGTTTTGGCGACAAGCGGTACTGTTGACATTGTTGCTCCGAACTGGCTTGAGGTTACTGATGGTCTGGGAACGGTTATGGACCGCACCTCGCAGAGCTTCGTGGATTGGGCCCATACTCAGGGTATCAAGGTTATCCCGATGGTGTCAAAGGAATTTAGCACCAGTTACATTCAGAATGTCCTAGGGAGTCAGGAGTTACGCACCAAACTAGTCCAAGTCTTGCTGGGCAAGGTAGACCAATATGGTTATGATGGCCTCAATATTGATTTCGAAGGTGCAGGCCTGGAGCAGCCTGCCGGAGCGTTTGCCCTTTTTGTGAAAGAGTTGTCAGAGGGTTTACATGCCCGGGGCAAGCTAGCCTCCATTGCCGTAATGCCCAAAACTGGAGCGAACACGCCTTCCTGGCTTGGGGAATATGACTATCCCAGTTTAGGCCAAATCATGGACTATGTAGTGGTTATGGCCTATGACCAGCACTATGCCAGTAGTGCTCCTTGGCCGGTGGCAGGCTTAGATTGGGTTCGCAAGACCATGGACTATGCTGTCTCCGTGATCGCACCAGAAAAAGTAATCTTAGGTGCTCCGCTCTATGGGCGTCATTGGAAGGGTGGTGCAAGCGGGGGTGGTATTTCTTCCAGCTATGCCCCTCAATTAGCACAGCAGACCAATAGCAGTATTTTGTGGGAAGGAACAGCCAAGACGCCCTATTTTACCTACATAGATGCTCAAGGTGTTGAACACCAAGTCTGGTTTGAGAACCAACAGAGTCTAGCCGCTAAAATGCAGTTAGCCAGTGAGTTAAAGCTGGCTGGGGCAGCCTTTTGGAGATTAGGATACGAAACTAGCAGTTGGTGGCCTGAGCTGGAAGCAGGGCTACAGGGAACCTCTCAGGGGACTGGGGAAATGCCAGGTGCTACAACAGGACAAACGCCAGAGACAACTACAGGTCAAACACCAAATCCGACCACAGGCCAAACAAGCGAACCTTCGGCACCGGCGAACGGTGAAACAACTGAGAATGGGACTGGCTCCGTGGAAACAAACCAGCCGGGCACATCAGCCCAGCCGGTCTCTCATCCGGCAACAGTAGTTTTTCCAGACATCGTTAATCACAAGTCGAAAAGCGATATCCTAGCGTTGGTTGCGAAAAAAGTTATTACTGGCTTTCCTGATGGCACCTTTAAACCTGAGCAGGCTGTAACTAGAGAGCAAATTCTAATTATGCTAGCCCGGGCTTACAAACTGCCTGTCCCGGCAGTAAAGCAAGGGCTGAAGGATATCCCAGCTAACCACCGTTCTGCCCAATACATTTATGCTGCCAAGGCTGCAGGGATTATCAAGGGCTACCAGGATGGGACTTTTAGACCTGAAAAAGAAGTTAGTAGAGCTGAGACGGCCAAAATGCTGGCCTCTGTCCTCGCCTGGCAGGACAAATCGCTAGCTCCAGTTGCTGTCACGAACACTAGCAGTTTTAAGGATATACCCACCAAACACTGGGCAGCCGAGGCAATCGCGGGTTTACAAAACTCAGGGATAGTAACTGGATATAGCGATGGCACCTATCGGCCTGACCTACCTGCTACCAGAGCGGTGGTAGCGGAGTTTATCAACAAGGCGTTGGAGAGCAAAAAAAATATTTTATAAAAAAATAAATAAAATATTTCTAGGAACGGACATAAATGGGTGGGGGGTATCCGTATTATTATAATGCTTGATAAAACAGGTCAAAAAACCAAAACAATCCTGTTCGGACTCCTGACAAGCTGTTTCCTGCTAAATATTGTTTGCCTGGGAGATGCCTACGCTAAGCCGGGCACCTCGCAAGACCCACTAGTTACTAAAGGTTATGTAGATACGTACATAAGCAATCAACTGGATCAGGGTGTAAACAACCAAATAGCATCAATGACAGGTCAACTAGAAAATCTGCGTACCAGGCTTGAAAAGCTAGCAGCAGAGTCAAATCCCTTCACAGATACCAAGGGACACTGGGCACTAGCCAGTATCCGTTATCTGAAGGCAAGGGGGATTATCGCTGGGTTCGCGGATGGCACCTTCCAGCCAAATGGCAAGGTGACTAGAGCTCAACTAGCAGTTATGCTGGTCCGGGCCAAGGGCTTGAAAGTCAGTGTCCAACCAAAGCAAGATTTCAAAGACGTCCCCAGTAGTTACTGGGCAGCCAAAGAGATAGCTGCAGCTAGAGAAGCGGGCATCATCAATGGTTATCCAGACGGGACCTTTGCTCCCAGTCAACCAGTAACCAGGGAGCAGATTGCAGGTATGGTGAGTAAAGCTTTCGCGGTTGAACCAATCCGACCTGACCAAGAATTCACCGATATTCAGCAATCTTGGGCTAAAACAGCCATCATCAACTTAGCCAAGGCCGGCATTATCGGGGGCTACCCAAACCACACCTTTCTGCCTAAACAATCGGCTACCAGAGCTGAAGTCAGTGTGATCCTGGCACGAGCGCTGGATCCAACCAAAAGGCTTCAGAACTAGCTGGGTAATAACATTAACACCACCAATGTTAAAAATATGCTAAAATTTTTGACAATAAGCAGGAAAAATAGAGAAGTTATAGAATAGAACAGTGATACGGGGTTTTATTTCCATTTTTACCAAACTCCTTGAAGGGGGGCGATTGCCGAAACGTAGAGGCAACCTCGATACCTCTGTAGGTATCGGCAATTTTACCATAATAAAAAGAAAAAGAAGAAAAAGGGGGATTTTAAAAGACATGAAGAAGACAAAAAGATTAGTTTCATTTGTCACAGCAACTGCTCTTATGTTCAGCATAGCTGCTCCTGCACTTGCTGCAACTGTTAACGAAGCATATGGCAGACTAAATGCTTTGGGCGTTGCTAAAGGTTACACTGACGGTACAATTGGTGCTGACAAGAACATTACCCGTGCAGAGTTTGCTGCTGTAGCAGTTCGCCTGTTGGGCATGGAAGCTGCTGTTAACTCCGCAAAGGGCGGAACTAAGTTCAATGACGTTACCTATAGTCACTGGGCATCAGGTTACATTAACCTAGCTGTTGGCAGTGGTATCATCAAGGGTTATCCAGGTGGTTCCTTCAAGCCTGAAGCTAACGTAACTTATGCTGAAGCTTCTGCAATGTTGGTACGGGTTCTGGGCTATGAGCCACAGATCACTGGCGTATGGCCTACTAACTACATCGGCAAGGCTGCTCAATTAGGCCTGTTAGATGGCGTTAACACTACTGACTTTAATTCAGCTGCTATTCGTGGCAATGTATTCTTAGCTGCTGACAATTCCTTAGACGTAGTAGTTCTCAAGTCCACTAAAGATGGTTATGAAGAAGATACCAAAACTTTAATGGAGAAGAAGCTAAGCGTTACTATTAAGAAGGAAGCTACTGTAACTCAAGTGCCTCTAACTAGCGGTACCAAGAACAAAGTTACCCTGGACTACACTCAAGGTGGAATTCTAGCCGTTACTCCTGCTTCCGAGACCCTGGATGTACTTGCAACTATTGATCCTAACACTGCGCTTGGTCTAAAAGTTGAAGCTTGGGTTAAAGATGACAAAGTATTCTTCTTTAACGTTAAGACTTCCGCTAGCGATATCGTAACTGATAGCGTTAAGTCCATTAATGGCGTAGAGAAAAACCCTGGTGCTACTGCTCAAGCCATCGTTGCAGGCACTAAGTTCAAAGTTAGCAAGGCTGACAAAGAGTACACTGTAGCTACTGCTCCTACTCTTTACAAGAACTATGCTACAACTGGTGCTCTTTTAAGCGTAGACGATGCTGTTAAAGTTATCCTCGATGCTAACGGCAAAGCTAAGACTATCATTGCTACTTCCTACACTCGTGGTTTAGTAGATACTACAGATGTTGCCAACGAGAAGATTAACTTCAAGGGTGATGGAGCTCCTGGTGGCGCTATTACTCTGAAAGATAAGACTGCTACTATCCTCAAGGATGGCAAAGGCATTACTATCGCTGATATTAAGGCTGGCGACATGGTTGACTACTACAACAATGGCGACAACTACTATATCATCGTAACTAGCAAGTCTGTTACTGGCAAGTTGACTACTGTTGCTGAAAATGGCACTAACGCTAACAATGCAACTAAGTTCAAGGTGACTGTTGGCGGAACTGAGTACGCCTTAACTGGTGCAGCTGGTGGATCGTTCTACTCTACTGACAGCGGTAAGAACTATGATGCCGTTACCAGTACTTCTGACCTCGGAAGTCTGCTGAACCAAGATGTTAAAGCTATTCTAAATAAGGATGGCAAAATTGCCTACCTGACTACTAGTGAAGCTTCTGCCAGCAATGAGATTGTTGCTCTGGTTAAGTACACTCAAGTAGTTAACCTTGGCGAACTGACACGTAACATCTATGTGGCTAAGGCTGATGGCACTAACACCTACTATGAGGTTACTAAGGATACTAAGATCGATAATGTTAAAATCAATGAAGTTATCTTGAAGACTGCTGCTGCTGGAGCCCAATTCCAAATTGCAACAGGAACAGATATTGCTATTACTAAAGCTGTTGTTAGGGGCGAAGTTGTTAAGCTGACTCTGACTGCTGATGGCAAGAAGATTGATAACATTAAGACCTACAACATGAATGATGATGTTCTAAACGAGATATTAACTCCAGGTATTGTAGGAACTGCTGGATCCTTTGTACAGCAGACACCAGGTATCAGCATCGATAAGAATGCTGACTCCATTAATGTAGCTGGCACTGGCTCCTTGGCTGTTAACAGCGATACTAAGATCTTCAAAGTTAAATCTTTGGCTGCTGGTAGCGGATTCATCGACGATGTGGAAATGACTACTTGGTCTTCCGTTGAAGCTCTTTCCGATGCTAATAAGGTACTTGTAAATGCAGTAGTTGTTAAAGATGGCGGTGTAGCTAAGGTTATCGTTATCTACAACACTAACGCAGCTCTGAACTTGGCTTCCGATTACAAGTATGGTGCTCTAGTAGAAAAAGGTTATGATGGTAGTGACTACCTCAAGTTAAACCTAGGTAGTGCAACTGAGACCTTGAAGAATAAGGGTACTGTTGGCGCAACTGTATACATTGAAGACCTCGTACGCTACAAGATTGCTTCCAATGGCGATTTTGATTCAGTGACTGCTGTTGCTGCACAAACTACTGGTAGCGCAACTTATAACTACTTCAAGATTAAGAAAGTTAACACTAATAACAAGCAGTTAGAGGTAGTTTACAGTGACGTGGACGGTAATGAGCAGCCAAGCGGCTCTACTTACTACATGTTCTATGACACCACTAAGACTAAGGTGTTCGACGTAACTGGTACTAACAGTGTGGCTTATGTAGCTGATATCAACACAACTGTAAACACTACTGTAAAACTCTACAATGCTTATGACAAGGATGAGAAGGATCTTGCCAATGGCGGAGACGCTGCCGACCAGGTAATCGATTACATCTCAATCGTTAAGAAGTAAGTCAGAGATGGCTGAAGAAAGGAGCACCCATTGGGTGCTCCTTTCAATTTTAAGGAAGTAGATTGTAGCAGGATTTTCTCGATTAAGGTAGAAATATATAATAGTATAGCAAAGTTAGTGGGGGACAGAGGAAATGGAGAAGAGCAAAAATAGTTATCAATTATTGGCGGAGCAAAGGAATCGGCAATACAATGTAATAGCTTTATTAACAGCCTTGGTCTTATTTTTGTCCCCCTTTTTTCGGGGTCTCTTTTTTGAGGAAGAATTTTTTTATGCAGCAGCTGCGTTAGTGGTCTTGTTTTGTGGGTTTTTAATTAGAGAAAAAATTTCAGGTATGACTACTGTTCTGGGAGTTGACCCGTTAGGCTTGGCTGCTTGGGGTCTCGTAGGAGCCTATCTATTATCAACATTTGTTGCTGTCAATCTACGAGGGAGCCTTGGGGAAATAATGCGCTGGGGAACTTATCTGCTGGTTTATTACCTAGTTGCTTATGGGACTCGCAATCGCCGTGATATTGATAACTATCTAAGCGTACTTTACGGTGCGGGCATAGTCGTTGCCTTAGCTGGTCTTGGCACCGCGTTCGGTACGTTTGATTTTTTTGGGGCCTTTGAAAAGGAGACGGGCAGGATTCTTTCTACACTGCAGTATGCTAACTCTTTGGCAGTCTACCTGAATGCAATCCTGATATTTGGGCTTTATCTGGGGATCAAGGCTGAAAACAAAGTTTTCTCCAGCTTATTTGCCATGGGAAATTACATCCTATTTATCACCTTCCTGGGTACACAGTCTCGGGGAGCCTGGTTGGTTTTTATACTGGTAACTGTAATTTTAGTCCTTTTCTTACCCAGCAAAACGCGTTTGAAAGCAGTAAATAATTTACTAGCAGTAATAATAGCGTCCTTGCTAGTCGCCGCGAAGGTGATCTCCTTTACGGGAGGGGGAACTGCGGGGACCTATTGGAGCTGGTTGTTTAGTGGATTACTTGTAGCCGCTTTGTTACAGTATGGGCTGAGCTTCCTAAGCGAACGAGTGACAAATTCTGCTCAGCTAAAGACAAACAAAAAAACACTAGTTACCGGGGCGATTGCAGTCGCGGTACTTGTGGTAGTTGGTGTAATTTTACTACTAAGTAACCCTGACCTATTGCCTGAGCAACTCGCTACCAGGGTAAAGAGTATTAATTTGGAACAGCATAGCGTTCAAGAGCGCTTTTACTTCTATAAAGATGCTATTAAGATCATTGCTGATTATCCCTTATTGGGCACTGGTGGTAAGGGGTGGGAAGCGCTTTATCCTAGATACCAGTCATATTTGTACATATCTAATCAGGTCCACAGCCACTTTCTGCAAGTGTGGGTCGAAGCTGGAATAATTGTCTTCCTAATGTTTCTCGCGGTCTGGGGTGCCTTTTTCTATACCATAGTCAAAGCTTGGAGGGTTGAAGGGACTACTGATAGAACCAGGGCAGTATGTCTGTTAGTGGCTGCTTTGACTCTTGGCTTGCATAGTATGATTGACTTCAACCTTTCTTTGAGTGCTGTTTCATTAGTTTTATGGACAGTCTTTGGTCTGGCAACGGCCTGCAGGCGGATTACTGGCGCTACTCAAGAGCAAAGTGTTAATCCTAGAAGCAAGGCCGAAGATGGCTTATTAAACAGGACTATTACATGGGGAGCCGTTATTTTAGCAATCCTAATATTTTTCGGTGCCTTGAGTTTCGGGAATGGGATTAAACATGCCAAAGTAGCAGTCGAAGCAATGCAAAATCAAAGCGCTCTAAAAGCGCAGACCGAATTCGAGTCGGCTATTGCCTTTGACCCATTTCATGCTGCTTATGTAGCGGATTTAGGTCAAGTATACCTAGTAATAGGTAGTCAACAGAAAGATAATGAAATGCTCAAGAAGGCGTTAGTATATGAGCAGAAAGCAGCAGCTCTAAACTCGGGGGATGCTAAAATTCATAAACTAAAGGCCAGGGCTCATTTGGCCCTGGGCGATCATGACAGTGGTATCAAAGAAGTTGAAACCCTGCTGGCTAACGGTCCATGGGTGCAAGAAAACTATGAGTTCTTAACTGACCTTTACTTCAACGTTGGAAAGTACTTTTATGCAACTGGGGAGAGAGCCAAGTCCAAACCATATTTTGATAAAGCAGTAGAAATGCCGGCAAGGTTAACTGCTCAAATAGCAAAGTTAACGCCAGATATGAAGAAGCTATGGGTTAGGGATGCAATGCTAGAAGTATCACCAACCATGGCCGAATTGGTGGTGAAAAGTAAGGAACACATGGTTGCGCCATAGAGGAAGGATTTATAAATTTCTTACCACTAAGCTGTTATAACTGACTTCAAACGAAGATGCTGAAATAATAAGGTAAAGCATTCTACTAGGGGGTGGATTTATGTACAATAAAAGAAAAATGATAACTTCAATGTTACTGGTACTGTCTGTTTTTTCCCCACTAGCAACTAAACCAGGTGAGTTTCCGTAGTCGAC
>CAZKEO010000047.1:0-8675 GCA_964551785.1 uncultured Eubacteriales bacterium
ACTGCAATATGAAAAAAGGGGTAGAGAAATGACACTGAAAATTATGTTGAATCTAAGTTTACTACTAATTATATGTTTTAGTTTTAGCCTGTCCTCATACTTGATTTACTACAAATCAAACATGCGTGATGGTTTAATGCGTGCAATTTCAACCGTGTTGGTAGGAGCTGGAGTTTTTATTGTGACGGTATTTGTCACTTTTCTAGTTATTTGGCCATAATATTCTACCAAAAAGAAGGAATTCTTTAGTAGATGCGGAATATATATTACAAGACAAGTAGTTCTAACCTTATACATAACTAACTGAGTCGCAGACTTAAAGTCAAAAAGACCGGTGTAAATTTACACCGGTCTTTGTTTTTTGCAAAAAAAGAAATAAATCCCTAAACCAGCAGATTGTGCAAAAAATGACATGAAAAAGAAGGAAAATACGAAAAATTATAGAATTAATACATTATACTCTAAAAAGATGATAGCTTTGTACAAGTTCTCATTATAACATGCATTAGCAGACCATTAGTCGAAAGACTGAGTCGAAGGCTTAGAGTCAAAGGCCAGTATTCATTATATGATACTGGCCTTTTATGTTTTTCGGCTTGTCTAATATGGCTAATCCTGGGAAATTGTACATTAGTGGATACTAAGTTCAATTGGAAGGAGGGTGGAACAACTTTTCAGGTGTTATATGCGAGTCCTTGAGATAGATCCGATTGTAAGCATAGGTTAAACAGGAAAATATACCAAAGCCAATAAGACTTTCAAAGTCAAAGGCCAGCGAGTAGATTATCGCCGGTCTTTTTTGCTTGGCGCAATACTTGGGGAGGTGAAAAGGGGTATGTTAGACTTTCGCTGTGAGTGCAAGAAAATTGTCTTTCAATTGGAGGGAGACGCGGTCATGATTAAGTGTCGTCACTGTAAACGGTATATTCAAATCAATACCAAAGGAATTATTAATTTCGAATATAAATTAGGACCCAATGCAGAATACAAATTAAGTCCTAATGAAGTCTTAAATTCCAAAGCACCGACCAAGGCCAAAGAGGTAAAGTAGGAGCGGTAGTAAATCTGAAGCACTAAACTCTTGCAGCTATTTGAAAGGAGTGACGAGTAGATGCTAAAGGAAATCATCGGAAATGGCTTTGTTTATTCCTACACAATCATATTGGTAAGTGTGTTCTTAGCAATTACTTTTGTCGGTCTTGCCTTTTTGGGAACCTTGCTGTATTACCTGTTCATCTAAGTATTAATTTGAAAAATCACATTTATTAGGGTCAACAGACTCCGAGTCGATAGACCAGCATTGAGTGATTGATGTGCTGTCTTTTTTTATCTCAATTTACAGAGAAAGGAGTGGGCCTGGTAAATGTATAAAGCTAAACTTGGCAACATCTTTGTTTATGGGATTACTGGTATGTTTGTTCTCTCCTTTGTCACCATGGCGATTACCGGAATTGTTTCAGTGATGCTTTTCATCTGTTCACCGTTTGCCTTTGCTGACAGCATTGACAATAATGCACGGGCTAATGCTCAGTGTCTCAATTGTCATGGCAAACCTGATTTTAGTGTTAATAGGAACGGTTCTAAAATTAATTTATATGTAGACGCCAAAAAATTTGGTGACTCTATCCACGGAACAAATGCATGTGCAAGTTGTCATAATGACTTGGGTGGCATCCCACATACTAAGGCTATTTACGGCAAAGCTTTGGCGAGACAAGTTAATAATCGCTGTCAAGCTTGTCACGACACAGAAGCAAAAATTTACAAATCTAGTATTCACGGGGACCTGGCCTTAAGAGGTGAGGATACCGCCTACTGTCAGGATTGTCATGGTAGCCATAGTATTTTTAGAAAACAGGATACTGCCTCAATGTCATATTGGAAAAATGTACCTACAACCTGCACCAAGTGTCACAGCGGTAATGTCAAGACCGCCTATTTCTATAGTTTCCACGGAATATCTGTCAAAAATGGTTATGATAAATCTCCGAACTGTGCTGACTGCCATGGAGCACACCAAATTTTAGGCCCTTCAAATGCAAAATCGATGGTAAATAAAGCAAATACACCTAACACTTGTGCTAAGTGCCACGCTAAGGCTGAACCCGGCTTTGCCAATGGCTTTGAACACAGAGTTCCACAGGATAAGGAAAATGCTTTTTCGATGTGGGTTTTGTATAAGATTTTTATTGGTCTAATCATGTTCGATGTAGTTATGAGTGGAAGTATTGTACTCTTTGAACTTTCCCGTAAATTCAGAGCAGTGGGTGACCACCATGCACACCAGACCCACCATGACGCAGGCTCTCGTGGACTAAAACACTAAAAGTGAGGAGGGAAGATCATGTCGGCTATTCCTAATAAGCCTGGTTTTCCAGAGTTTATAGAACGCTTTAATGCTCACCAGCGCTGGCAACATTTCATATTATTTGTCAGCATGACCCTGCTCATTGTGACTGGCTTTCCAATTAAATGGGCGGATATGGGTTGGGCGCAATGGGTAATCGCCTTATTTGGCGGGTTTGAGAACCTGTTCAACACCCATCTGGTGAATGGTGTCATCATGTTAGTTAGTGCTGCCTACCATATCATCTGGATGATTATTAATTTCACCTTAAGTGGTCCAAAGTGGTCGATGGTACCTAATCTCCAAGATGCAAAGAACGTTTATTTACATGCGCTCTACCTGTTGCGGATTAGAAAAGAACCACCACTTTATGATCGCTACACCTATTTAGAGAAGTTCGAATACCTGGCTGGAGGTTATGGCATCATCCTGATGGGAATTACCGGATATTTCCTTTGGTTCCCGGATGTAGCAGCTGCTATTATGCCACGTTGGGTCATTCATCTCATGAGAATTGCACATAGTAATGAAGCTATTGTTGCTTCGATGGCAGTATTTGTTGGTCATTTTTTCTGGGTACATTTTCATCCGGACGTATTTCCATCCAGTCCGGTTTGGTATAACGGTAAAATTTCGCAACATCATCATATGGAAGAACATATTGTGGAATATGAGCGTTTAGCTAAAGAATATGGGGTTGATCCACATGCCCATGTGGAGCACCATGCCACGAAATTTTCCAACAACCGTTTATATATTGCTTTTCTCTTTATTATTTATGCTGCGGTATGTGCTTGGCTATTCGCAATCCTCATACCAATATTCTTGGCCTGAAAGGAGGTAGGAATGCTTGAAGATCTTAAAAAGTGCAACAGTATTTGTAGTGGTCTGTACAATAGCAATTTTGGCATATTGGGGCTATTATACTAGTCAAGATAAAAAGGCTGTCCAGAATCCTGAAACCTGCAAAGGTTGTCATGAGATGCAGCCAGCCTACTATACCTGGAAGGCAACTGCCCATGCAGTGGTCAATTGTGCAGACTGTCACAAAAATATCGACCTCTACATGATGCGGTATAGACACGATGCTGGTTTTGCTCAACCTGTCAAAGTTAAAAAAATGATGACCAACGATATCTGTAATAGTTGTCATAGTACCAATCGTTTAATTACTCCGCCTGGTGATGTCATTATTCCACACGATTTCCACATGAAGAAGGGAATCGATTGTATGGACTGTCACGATAATGTAGCACATGCTAATTCCGTGAAAAATATGATTGAACCAAAGGTAGTTGAACCGAAAGATTTTGGTGCAGAAGAAGCTGCCAGATTAGTTGCTAAGGGTAATCGGATTCCAATGGCAAAATGTATGGTTTGCCATAATGGTGTGATGGCAACTAAGGAATGTGCTCCTTGTCACTCAGTACTACGTTTGCCAGAAACCCATAATGCAGCTGATTTTACTTATAACCATGGTGGCTTAGTCTTTAGTAATGTAGGAAGTTGCTATAAGTGTCACAATGAAGAATTGGTTGCACCAAAAGGTTTTAGTGTCAATAATAACAGTAGAGCGACAATTACTACTTACACCAGAAACAACATGTTTTGCCAGAACTGTCACAGCGAACGGCCGAAAACTCATACCGCAATGTATTCAGTAGATCATGCCCAGGATGCCAAAGTATCTAAAATTGGTTGTTATATCTGTCACGATATCAAGCAACCGCAGGAATTTGGCAAAATTGGTCAGCCTTCGACTGATGTATATTGTGCAAAATGCCATTACACAAAGCATCCATATAACTGGGAAGCTACTCATAAGACTTCTGTAACACCGACTAGCAAAGCAAAGTGCCTCATCTGCCATGATGAAGCCACCAGTTGTATTACTTGCCATCAACAAAAAAAGGCTAAAAAATAAAGCAAAAATAGGGTAGGGCGAAGCTTCAAGAACTTGGAAACCCAGTCGTAAAACGACTGGGTTTCTCCATAAAATATAATAAAGGTAAGCATAAATGTTGGTGGAAAATAACAGATATATATGATAAAATTAAGCTATCTTTCCGAGAGGAGACTTTAAATGGGAGAATTGGTTGCCTTTCCGCAGTTAACACTTGATCTTGTCGAAATTCTTAACTACGCCAGCAATGGCATTATTGTTGTGGACAAGACCAGCAAGATTGTTTACGGCAATGTTCAGTCTGAGGCTATATTTAAGATGAGCGTGCAGGAGTTAATTGGCAAAAATATTGTAGACATACTTCCGAGCACAGGATTGCCGCGGGTAATGGAAACCGGTGAACCAGAGTTGGGTCAAAAAGTCTATCACAATGACTTAATCTACATTACCAATCGAAGCCCTATTATCAAGACCGGGCAAATAGTTGGAGCAATCTCAGTTTTTCAGGATATTACTGATTTGCAGGGCGCGATAGACGGTCTTTTTAATGATGCTGAACGCATCAAAGAACTTCAGGGAACTTTAGAAACTGTTTTAAATATGGCTTACGAAGGGTTAGTAGTTGTTAATAGAGAAAGCATTGTGACAATGACCAACCAGGCCTTTGCAAACTTTTTCAATAAAACTCCAGAAGATCTCATCGGAAAACATATCACACAAGTATATGATAATCCCAAATTTCCCGAAGTCATGCAAACCGGCAATCCGGTATACGGATATATCCACAATTTAAACGGACATAATATCATCGCAAGTAGAATTCCTATTAAACGTAACGAAGAAATAGTTGGTGCTATCGGTAAAGTCGTTTTCCGAAATGTTAATGAATTATATTCTCTAGTAGAAAAAGTTGACGAACTGTATGATGAATTAGAGTATTATAAAGATGAACTCCAAAGAGTTCGCAATAATAAGTTCACTTTTGATCAGATATGTGGAAACAGCCCGAAGTTTTTAGCCTTAAAAGAAACGGCCAATAAAGTAGCAAAAAGTAGCTCTACTGTACTGATTAGAGGAGAAAGTGGTACAGGCAAGGAACTTTTTGCTTATGCTCTTCATACAGGTGGAAGCCATTCGAGTGGCCCCTTTGTAAAAGTGAATTGTGCTGCTGTTCCTGATACATTATTAGAATCGGAACTCTTTGGCTACCAAGAGGGCGCTTTTACGGGTGCCAAAAAAGGTGGAAAAATAGGTAAATTTGAACTGGCCAACAATGGCACGATCTTCCTAGACGAGATTGGTGATATGCCCATGCAAATGCAGGCTAAATTATTGCGAGTACTTCAAGAACGGGAGATTGAACGGTTGGGTGACTCCAAACCTAGGAAGATTAGTGTCCGGGTTATTGCAGCGACCAACAAGAACCTTGAAGAAGCTATCCGCAAAAAGGAATTTAGAGAAGATCTTTATTATCGCTTGAATGTAGTTACGTTAAATCTTCCGGCTTTAAGGGAACGGATGGATGATATAGAAATCTTGATAACATACTTTATAGAAAAATTCAACCAGCAATTTGGGCAAAGAGTTACCGGAGTTTCGCCAGAAGCCCTAAGGTTGCTGTGCAATCATGATTGGCCAGGCAATATTAGAGAATTAGAAAACGTAATTGAACGCAGTTTCAACGTACTTGACGGCAATGTCATTTCAATCAGACATTTACCCATCTATTTGCAAGAAATAACAGCTAAGAGTGTCCGTGTAAAAGGACAAACCTTAACTACCTTTATTGATGAGGTGGAGAGACAAGCTATTATTGATGCGATGGATGAAGCAAAAGGGAATAAAGTTGTAGCTGCTCAATTGCTAGGCTTATCTAGGTCAGGGCTTTACAAAAAATTGGAAAAACATAGCCTGCCAGTAAAAAGCTAAAACCAACTTTGCCATAAAACAGAAAAAAGCGAGTACACGATTGTAGACATGTCCACAAACGTGTAAATACATATTATTCCGTAATATTAGGGTGCTTGGATAACTAATCGTAAAAACATGTATCCGGAAGTGGACATGCACTGTCATAATTTATTATTCAATTTCAGAAAGTTTGTAATGATGCAACATTTGATATATATAGTAAATTAGGCTTTATTGTATTAATATGGTGCTCCATTTCTGATTTGGCACAATCCTTGCTTATATCTTATAAGGTACACTGAAGATACAGTGACAAAAAGAGGTTCTCAAACAAAAGAAGGAGGTTACAAGTAGCAATGGAAATCAAGAAAATTATGATCATCGGAGCTGGTCAAATGGGTGCAGGCATTGCCCAAATAGCTGCTGAAGTTGGCTATGAAGTAGTGCTGAACGACATCAAGGCAGAGTTTGTAGAGCGTGGAATAAGTGGTATTGCTAAAAATGTTGACAGAAAAGTAAGTAAAGGTACTATCACAGAAGATGATAAGAGTGCAATAATGGCTAGAATTAGTGCCTCTACTAGCCTTCAAGATGCTGCTGGTGTTGACATCGTTATAGAAGCTGCTGTAGAAAGCCTTGAAATTAAGGGCAAAATTTTTGCTGAGTTGGATGCACTTTGTCCAGAGCATACAATTTTAGCCACTAACACCTCCTCATTGCCTATTACACAAATCGCTACCTTCACCAAGAGACCTCAAAGTGTTATCGGAATGCATTTCTTTAATCCAGTTCCTGTTATGAAGTTAGTTGAAGTTATTAGAGGAATAGCAACTAGCCAAGAAGTTTATGATGCTGTATATGAAATGTCTGTTAAATTAGGCAAATCACCTATCGAAGTTAGTGACTTCCCTGGCTTTGTAGTAAACAGACTATTGATTCCTTTGATCAACGAAGCTTTCTATGCGCTGTATGAAGGTGTTGCTTCAGCTGAAGCCATCGACAACGGTATGAAACTGGGAGCTAACCATCCAATGGGTCCTTTAGCACTTGGTGATCTAATAGGCTTGGATACTTGTCTGGCTATCATGGAAGTTCTATATGCAGGTTTTGGAGATACCAAATACCGTCCTTGTCCTTTACTGCGTAAGTATGTTAAGGCTGGCTGGTTAGGTAGAAAGTCCGGTAAAGGTGTATTCGCTTATTAATTACTACGGGTAATATCCCAAGTAATAGGTTGATCTCAATTTTCCTGCTACAAAAAGCAGCAGGAGGTAACAAATACACAAAATAAAAGGAGGACTAGTTGCATGAATTTCACACTTACAGATGAGCATCAAATGCTACGCCAGATGGTACGGGATTATGCAGAAAAAGAATTACTCGAAAACGCGGGTGAGCGTGACGAAACCGAAGTGTTTGATCGTGAACTTATGTTCAACAAAATTGCTGAACTAGGTCTAACTGGTATCATCTTCCCTGAAGAATACGGCGGTTCAGGCGCTGACTACATCTCCTATGCAATCGCTGTAGAAGAGCTTTCCCGGGTTTGCGCAAGTACTGGTGTAACTCTTTCTGCTCACGTTTCTTTGGGAGCTAATCCTATCTATAAATATGGAACTCATGAGCAAAAAGTTAAGTTCCTGACTCCTTGTGCTACTGGTGAGAAAATGGCTTGCTTCGGTTTAACTGAGCCTTTTGCTGGTACTGATGCTGGTGGTACCCGGACTACTGCCGTTTTAGATGGCGATGAGTGGATCCTAAACGGTACTAAAATCTTTATCACCAATGGTAAAGAAGCTGAAATAAACATCATTTTTGCTGTAACCGACAAAAATGCAACTCCTAAGCATAAAGGTATCAGTGCCTTTATCGTAGAAACTTCTAATCCTGGATTCAGCATTGGTAAAAAAGAGCATAAGATGGGTATCCGTTCTTCAATTACTGTTGAGTTAGTAATGGAAGACTGCCGGATTCCAAAAGATCAGTTATTAGGTAACCTAGGTGATGGCTTCAAAATCGCTATGGGAACTCTTGATGGTGGTCGGATTGGTATCGGAGCACAAGCTCTTGGTATTGCTCAAGGTGCTTATGAAGCAGCTCTTAATTACACCAAAGAAAGAAAGCAGTTTGGTAAGCCTATCGCTTCTAACCAAGCAATTGGCTTCAAACTCGCTGACATGGCTACTCAAATCGAAGCTGCTCGTCTCTTGTTATATCAAGCTGCGTATAAGTGCAGTAACAAAGAAAACTATGGTAAGTATTCCGCTATGGCTAAACTTTTCTGCTCCGAGACTGCTATGGCAGTAACTACTCAAGCAGTTCAGTGCTTTGGTGGATATGGTTACACCAGAGAGTATCCAGTTGAGCGCATGATGCGTGATGCTAAGATTACCGAAATTTATGAAGGTACCAGTGAAGCACAAAGAATGGTAATCGCAGCTGCAATCCTTAAATAATTGCTAAAGGAGGAAGTTCCCTTGAAAATCGTGGTATGTGCCAAACAGACTTTTGATA
>CAZKEO010000048.1:0-8606 GCA_964551785.1 uncultured Eubacteriales bacterium
GGTTGGCACGACCCCGCGGGCAGGCTTCTGGTCCTGAGGGAAGATGGGCAAGCTGTGCTTTCCAGAGAAAAAGAACCTGAGCCGTTTGTAATCAGGGCAAATGACGGAGATTGTATCGAAATAAGGCTTACTAATAAGCTCCCTCTTGAAATAGGCGGCAACGCCTTCCAGCTTAGAACAAGGACTACCGAAGCTGGCTGGCACATTCACCTGGTTAAGTTTGATGCAATCACATCAGATGGTGGAGCAAATGGTTGGAACTATGATTCCTCCGCAATACAAGGCGATACCCTGATTGAGCGTTTCTATGCTGATACAGAATTAAGGACAATCTTCTTCCATGACCACCTTTTTGCTAACACTCACCAGCAACATGGCATCTTTGGCGCACTAATTATCGAACCAGCTAATTCAACTTACCATGACCCCGAAACAGGAATGATCCTCAAAAGCGGTACTAAAGCTGTCATTCATACCCCAAGCAAACCAGATTTCAGGGAATTTGTCTTGGCGGTGCACGATTTCGCCTTGCTCTTTGAGCAGGACGGTAAACCGCTCAATCCACCGCCCTTTGCTGGATCTCCAGATGACCCTGGTGTGATGGGTATCAACTATAAATGTGAGCCCCTCCAATTTCGGAAGGGCGACCCAGCTTATGTGTTTAGTTCTTATCTCCACGACGACCCCGTAACACCACTGCTGGAAGCTTATGAAGGCGATCCTGTAAGAATAAGGTTAATCGATGGTGCACATGAGGAAAGCCACTGCTTCAATCTTCACGGCTTACGTTGGCGAAAAGAGCCTACAGACCCATTGTCACCAATTATTCAGTCACAAGCCTATGGAATATCTGAAGCTTTCAACCTTGAAATCAATGAGGATTACAAACGAGGCGACTACCTTTACTATTTCGGTGGGATTGATGACCTGTGGCTCGGACTATGGGGGATATTCAGGGTACACCAGCAGAAAGTGCCTCATCTTATTGCTTTAACAGACAGACCAGCACCTCCCGAACGGACGAGGCCACTCCCTAGAAAGACAGGAAAACCTCCTAAGATGGCAAAATGCCCTGGTACCCCCCCTCCCTCTGGCGCAAAAGTTAAAAAATACGAAATCGTGGCTATTCAAAAAGATATCGTCTACAACAAGTTTGGTGACCACGACCCGCATGGGCTTATGTTTGTATTAAAAGAATTTGAAGAAAGTGTCCTCAACGGTATGATCAAACCAAAGCCACTAATTATCCGGGCGAATGCAGGAGATTATATAGAAATTGTGCTTACCAACCATTTATTTAACCCCCTCGAACAAGACGACCATCCTCAAGTTCCTGTCGAAGCAGAATTCCCCCCATCCAATCGAGTATCCATTCATGCTCACTTACTCAAATATGATGTCAGGGGCTCTGATGGTGCGACTGTTGGCTTCAATCCAGACCAGACGATCGCACCAGGAGAAAGCATCACTTATCGGTGGTATGCTGATTCAGAGCATGGCGCTTGTACCTTGACAGGGTTTGCTGATTTGCGAAATCATAGACACCATGGGCTTTTTGGAGCCATTATCATAGAACCAACAGGTTCAAAATATCTCCATCCCACCAACGGTAAGGCCTGTAAAAACAGGCTAACAGAGCAGGCTGTCATCTCCGCTCCAGGCATGCCTGATTTTAGGGAATATGTCTTGTTTATGCAGGATGGGATCGCGTTATATGATAAGCACAAGATACGTATTCCTGACCCTGTCATGCCTGGTGATGAAGGAAGATTTGACTTCGAAGACCAAGGTCAAAAAGCTTTTAGTTATAGGTCGGAAAGATTTGCAAATAGACTGCAAAAGAATCCTAAAGTTCACCTTGTAATGAGTTCGATCACACATGGCGACCCTGCAACTACTGTTTTCAAAGCGTACCCAGGTGACCCAATCAGGTTTAGGCTAATAATGCCTGCCGACAAACCCAGAAACCACAGCTTTGTCCTACACGGGCACTCGTGGAAGGCACAACCTACAGACCCTTTATCAAGCATAATATCTGTCCAGGGAGCCATCAGCGTTGGCAATGTCTTCAACATCATCCTAGAAGGCGGAGCGAATACCTTCCCCGGAGATTATGCCTATCGGTCAGGAGTTTTCCGTTGGGATTTGGAGCAGGGCATGTGGGGCATTTTCAGGATATATGGAATGCGTAAAGATGACTTGTTACCTATTAACAGCAACTACCCTACTCAGCAGATAGATTGTACTGATAACACCATTAGCTGGTGGGGCTTCTAAGTCTAAATAATTAGGGGGTAATGAAACCGACGTTTCATTACCCCCTTTAGTTTAATACCCCATTTCTTTTAGGATTCTGGATAAGGTCCGTAGACGTTCACCAAGCAGTTCCCCATCTTCAATCAGGGCATTGTTAAATAATTTAATATCCTCATCAATCCTTGGCCGAAATTTCCACTTTGCCTCGATATCATAAAAAAGTAGCTGCCTGCTCTCTAAAACAATTCTATAACTACTTATTCATACCAGTATAAATCAACACAGCATCTCTAAGAAAAGCTGCTGTCCCAGGCTGATTTTTATCATAGTAGGCTGTAAACCGCTCATCATCTACATACATTTGTGCAACCCCGGCATGCGCCTGTTTGGTATAGCTTTCCCAAAAATAGCTGAGCCATTGGCGGTGAAAATCAGCAGCTTTTTGAGCTAGTTCCCCGGCAGGGTCACCTGTTGCGAACGCTGCTTTTAGAATGCTGATGACATCCACACCTAATTGTTCAACTTCCGCATATTGTGCTGCCGTCATCCCTTTGATCTTTTGGTTAGATTTCTCAACTTGCTCATCCCCATATTTTGCTCTAATAGCCGGAAGAATTAATGCGGGCCGGCTTCAAAATGCCAATTTCTTCATAGTAGCGTAGCGTCCTGGTGCTTACCCCTGCCATTTTCCCTAGTTTTTGGATGGTGTACTCCATTTCCTCACCCCTCTACTCCTACTATAAACGTTTACGCAGCGTCAATGTCAACTCCGATTTTTTCATACCGCGCTAATTTCCTATTCCCGGTGAAAACTGTAAATAACAAGATACCTGCCCCAACCAGATAAGGTAATCTCATGTTTACTCCATACAAGAGGCCCCCAATGACAGGTCCTAGAATCCTACCCAAACTACCGAAGGAATGTAACAACCCCAGGGAGGCACCCTTGCCCGCCGTAGCATACTTAGTTGCCAAGCTGGAGCAGGTTGGTCCCATCACCGAGTTACCAATCATAAATACAGCAGTTGCTAAAACCAAGCTTACCCGGTTACTCGCTAAGACGATCAATATAAACCCAAACCCCGAAACCCACGCTCCGTATTTTGCTACTTTAGCATCCCCAAAGGTTTTTACTAACTTGCCGATTAAGCCACCCTGCACGATTACCCCAATAATCCCGAAAATAGCAAACACCGAGCCCATTTGCTTGGGGCCAAAACCGGCTGTATCTTTAGCCAGTAGCGAAAAGGTCCCCTCGAACATGGCCATCACTAAGAAGCTTACAAAGTAAAACAAAAACAAGAAAAACAAGGGATCCTTAAAAAGTTTGCTATTAAACCTGGAAACTCTGAGCAGATTGGTTTTGCCAGCTTGTTGCAGACTCTCAGGCAACAACGCCCAGGCAAATGGTAACACTAGAAAGGCCAAGCCTCCTGCTGCAAAAAACGGGAGTGAAATACTATAATGACCAAGCCAACCACCAAGGGCCGGACCAAAGACCATCCCCAGACCCATGGCCGCACCGATCATCCCCATACTTTTTGAACGGTCATGTTCTTCCGTAATATCAGCTATATAAGCCATTGCCGTAGGCAGTGTTGCCGATGAGACCATGCCAGCCAAAGCCCTAATCCCAACTAACAACCAGACCTGGTCTACTAGGCCAAACATAATAAAGGTTACGCCATAGCCACTTAGGCCAATCAAGATAACAGGTCTTCTGCCAATTCGATCTGATAAACGTCCCCACATCGGAGCAAAGAAAAACTGCATTACTGAATATGCTGACATAAAGACCCCTAACATAGCAGGCCCCCCACCCAGCTTTTCAATTAGAAAAGGCAGGATTGGGATGATAATACCAAAACCAACCATCACCAGAAACTGAATTATCAAGAGTACTACCATCGGCCTACTAAATTGCTTTGCCATTTTGCACCTTCGATCCCTGAAAATGTTTTGAAGTAAGCAGAGAACCACTTTCAAGCCATTAAAACTTGAAAGTGGTTTATGCTTAGACCATGATTTTGCAAATATTATTGGTAAATTCTACTGGGTCGCTGATTGGCAATCCCTCAATCAGTAATGCTTGATTATAAAGCAACTCCGTAAATAGCTTTAGCTTCTCCTGATCTGTTTCGTACGCCGCTTTCAAAGCTCTAAACACCTCATGATGGACGTTAATCTCTAAAACCTTAGCAGCTTTGATATTGGGATTATTAGGCATAGTGCTCAGGATCTTCTCCATCTCAATGGTCAATTCACCCTCGTTCGCTAAACAAACAGGATGCTGCTTGAGTCTTTTTGAGGCACGCACATCCTTAACCTGCTCTGCTAAAATAGTTTTCATCTGGGCGAACAGAGTTTGATTAGCTGTCTCATCCGACTCAGAGATGCTTTCGTCTGCTGCTGTTTCGATACCTAAGTCACTACTGGAAACAGATTTAAATTCCTTCTCTTGATAATTCCTTAGCATGCTGATTGCAAACTCGTCGACATCATCAGTAAAGTATAAGATTTCATAGCCTTTGTCTGACACTAGCTCTGTTTGTGGCATTTTAGCAATGCGTTCGTTTGATTCACCGGCTGCATAATAAATAAACTTTTGATCTTCAGGCATTTTGGCCACATATTCGGCTAGCGTAACCAGTTTTTGCTCTTTGGAGGAATAAAACATTAGTAAGTCTTGTAAGACGTCTTTATTACTACCGTAATCGCTGTAAATACCATATTTTAATTGTCGGCCAAAGGACTTATAGAACTCATCATACTGCTCTCTTTGATTTTTTAAGATCGCTTCTAATTCATTCTTAATTTTAGTTTTGATGTTTTTGGCAATTAGCTTCAACTGTCGATCATGTTGTAAGAGCTCGCGCGAGATGTTAAGCGACAGATCTTCTGAGTCCACCATACCTTTCACAAAGCTAAAATAGTCAGGCACTAGCTCGGCACACTTCTCCATAATCATCACACCACTGGAATACAGCTCTAAGCCTTTTTCGTATTCTTTGGTGTAGAAGTCATAGGGCATTTTTTCGGGAATAAATAAAATGGCATTATAGCTGACTGCACCATCAACACTGATATGGATATGTCTGATGGGTTTATCAAAACCATAGTGCTTTTCAGCATAGAAGTTGTCGTAATCCTCCTGCTGCAGTTCATTTTTGTTCTTTCTCCAGATGGGGACCATACTATTAACGACCTGTTCCTCTGTATAGTCCTCGTATTCTTTGTCACTACCTTCTTTTAGGCGGCTTTTGGTTAAATCCATTTTGATTGGATATCTAATGAAATCAGAGTATTTTTTGATGATCGACTTTAAGCGGTATTCCCCCAGATAGTCCTCATATTGTTCATCTTCAGTATTGGCTTTGATGTTGAGAATAATCTCCGTGCCGACAGTGTCCTTTTGACAAGGTTCGATGGTGTAACCCTCTGAACCTTGAGATTCCCACTTGTAGGCTTGATCGCTCCCAAAGGCTTTACTGATTACCGTAACTGTATCAGCTACCATAAAGGCCGAATAAAAACCTACCCCAAACTGTCCGATAATGTCATAGCCGTCTTGCAGTTCGTTTTCTTTTTTGAAGGACAAGGAACCGCTTTGAGCAATAACCCCTAGATTATCATCAAGCTCCTCTTTGGTCATGCCGATCCCGGTGTCTAAAATAGTTAAAGTTCTGTTGGTCTTATCAGCAACAATTTTGATATAGTAATTAGCTTTGTCGAAGCTGATGGACTCATCCGTTAAGGCTTTGTAATAAATTTTGTCGATTGCATCACTGGCATTAGAAATTAGTTCTCTTAAAAAAATCTCCCGATGGGTGTAAATCGAGTTAATCATTAGGTCTAGTAGTCGCTTCGACTCTGCTTTAAACTGTTTTCTGTCCACGTAGCTTCTCTCCTTTAGATGTTTTCAATAAAACATATTTTTTGAGGGTTATTAGCACTCTCCATCACCGAGTGCTAATGCCTAGCTTTTATATAACATATTTGAAATAACCTTGTCAAGTTTTGGGTCATCCCGACGCTCCGAAAAATTCGGTTTAGTAAAATTGAATCCCTCAAACAGATAGTCTGAGGGATAGCCAAATATAGTTTTTTTATGAGATAGGTCTTCTTATCAGATAGGTCTGTTTATTAGGATAGCCTGGTACTAAAATCTTCATAAGCAAATTGTCTGATAACCTTGATGCCTTCAGCCTCGCTATATAGGGCAATTGCAGGGAGGTTTACTCCATTAAACATATTGTTCTTCACCATAGTATAGTGGGCCATATCAGTGAATACTAGCCTGTCACCAGGTTGTAACGGTTGCTTGAAGGAATAGTCGCCAATAATATCTCCCGCCAGACAAGTATTACCTCCCAGACGGTAGGTAAAAGCAAGCTCTCCTGGCTTGCCAGCATCAACAATTTCTGGTCTATAGGGCATTTCCAGGACATCTGGCATATGGCAGGCTGCTGAGGCATCCAGAATGGCAATTGGCATCCCATTGTCAACAACATCTAGCACCGTAGCTACCAAATAACCCGTATTTAAGGCAATTGCCTCACCTGGTTCTAAATAGATCTCGATTCCGTACTTTTCCTTCATATATAAAATCGAACGTACAAAGGTTTCCAGGTCATAGTCAGGTCGTGTAATATGATGACCGCCACCTAAGTTTAGCCACTTCATCTTTTTAAGGTATGGCCCAAACTTCTCATCGACCACTTTAATCGTACGATCCAGGGTATCTGAATTTTGTTCGCACATAGTATGGAAGTGAAGTCCGTCTACACCCTCTAGTTCTTCTGGCTTGAAGTTAGCCAAAGTCACTCCCAGTCTGGAATACTGGTAGCAAGGATTATAAATCGGAGTCTCAATTTCGGAGTATTCCGGATTGACCCGAATGCCACACTCTATTTTTTTAGCCGGGGCATTTTTTACTTTTGCTTTGAATCTCTTCCATTGCTCAAAAGAATTAAAAACAATATGGTCACAATAGTTCAGGATTTCATCAAATTCCTGATCGATATATGCCGGGGCAAAAATATGCACTTCTTTACCCATTTTCTCAAACCCAAGTCTAGCCTCAAATAATGAACTGGCGGTAATGCCTTTCAAATATTTGCCCACTAAGGGGAATACGGCATGCATGGAAAATCCTTTAAGGGCAAGCAGAATCTTACAGCCTGTGCGTTGCTGAACAGCATCCAGAAGTTCTAGATTCTTGATCAACAGTCTTTCATCAACCAAATAACAGGGTGATGGTAGTGCACTTATATCAATGTTCATTCTTTATACCTCATCAAGTAGAGTTGGCGAAAAGTCCTCTTTCCACGGTAGTCCATGTTTATTCAAAGCTTCCATAAAGGGATCCGGGTCGAATTCTTCTACGTTATAGACACCTGGTTTCTGCCAGATACCTTTCATAATTAACATCGCACCGATCATCGCAGGAACCCCTGTGGTGTAGGAAATTGCCTGTGAGCCAACCTCGGCAAAACACTCCTGATGGTCACAAACATTGTAGACATAATAGGTTCTGGGTTGGCCGTCTTTGAGGCCTTGGATAATACAGCCGATGTTGGTTTTCCCTTTTGTTCTCGGCCCCAGCGAGGCTGGATCCGGGAGAATAGCCTTCAAAAACTGTAGCGGAATAATCTGTTGCCCCGCGTACTCTATTGGTTGAATCGATGTCATCCCGACATTTTCCAGTACCCGCAAATGAGTTAGATACTTTTCCGAAAAAGTCATCCAAAACCTAATCCGCTTGACGCCTTTAATATTAATGGCTAAGGATTCTAATTCTTCATGGTATAAGAGATAAATGTCTTTAGGACCAATCTCAGGAAGGTCATAGACCTTCTTCAGTGAAAGCGGGTCAGTTTCAATCCATTGCCCGTTTTCGAAATAACGACCATTAGCTGTGATTTCACGAATATTAATTTCCGGGTTAAAGTTGGTGGCAAAGTGATAACCATGATCCCCTGCATTGGCATCTACTATATCAATTGAATGAATTTCGTCAAAATAATGTTTTTGGGCATAGGCACAAAAAATACCAGTCACACCAGGATCAAACCCGCTACCCAATAAAGCGGTGATACCAGCCTTGGAGAATTTCTCGCGGTAAGCCCACTGCCATTTATATTCAAATTTAGGCGTATCAGGTGGCTCATAATTGGCTGTATCTAAATAGTGTACTCCTGCTTCTAAGCAAGCATCCATAATTGTTAAATCTTGATATGGTAAAGCCACATGAATAACAACTTCTGCTTGGAATTTTTTAATTAATGCTACAACCTCTGCTGTAATATCCGCATCAACTTGTGCTACGCTTATTTTTGTTTTACTCTCAG
>CAZKEO010000049.1:0-8523 GCA_964551785.1 uncultured Eubacteriales bacterium
TTAAACAACGACCCTAAATCAAAATTGGACGGCAAATTCAAACTACACAGTATCTAAGACCAGCAGGCGCGCTTTTTTATTATCTGGCTTTGATTAAGACTAATGCAGATCTTAAGAATTAACAAACGGGACGGTCAGTATTGAGGTACCTGTTATAAACAGCCAGACCCATCCCATAAAGTATCCAAATAAAGCTAGCTGAATATAGGGTGCTAGAGCTGGTACAACCAATCAGAAAACCTACCATGGAGATAAGTATAGCTTCAGCCAATCGCTTCAGCCAGACCTCTTGTGACTTACGCAGGACAGTGAATAGGCTCCACATCAACTTACCATAGAAATACAGATACAGCCCCCAAATTATCAGACCATAATTCACCAGTACCTCGAGCCACCAGTTGTGCAGATTTTGCAGGCCCTTAGTCCAAAGCCAGTAATTCTGCATATGGTATTCCACATTTCCTGCCCCAACACCCATAAAGTAGTGGTTCTTTAGCATTTCCAGACCAGCTTTCATTAGGCCCATCCTGACTTGAATAGAGCCACCCCTAACCTGAGTCTCACTGTGCAGGGAAGTAACTTGATAAACCAAATTCTTTATTTCTATAGTGTTTATGCCAAGGGCAGCAGTGCCCCACCAAAGACCAGCCAGGAGAACTGTACAAACCAGCAGATTTTTCAAGCCCTTAAGTTTGGCATCCAGGAGGTAGAGCATTGCACCAGCCCCTACCATTAATAGTAATGCCAAAAGGTTAGCACGGGAAGAGGTCACGGTAATCAGATAAATTCCCAGCAAAATGAACAGCCAGGCAAGAAGTTTAGTCCACCAGCGCGTATGTCTGGTCCAGCCATACAAGAAAGGGAGAAAGAGGGCTAGATAAGTTGCATAATCATTACGGTTGGAAAAAACTACTGTTGGTATTTTGAATTCACTACCATAGATAACCGGGTCTATGCTTGATACAAATTTGATATGCAATCCGGTGATGTTTTCCCACAATCCGATAGCCATAAACACGAGTAAGGTTACGGTACAGAGTCCGGCATATCTAATCAGTTTTTCTGTAGAGTTAATATATAACACAGTAAAGCCAATTAAGGAAATGCCGGTAAAGAGGGACCAAAGATGTCGGGCGGAAGCTATTTTGCTGTCTGCCCAAAGCACAGTAATTATCGCCCAAATAAACCAGATTGCATAGAAACAAAGTTGGTCGCGAACTTTGATTTGCTGGAGAATAGTAGCTGTATTCTTGTGAGTTAAAAGTGTTAAGGCTAGGGCCATAAAATGGATTATAAATAATACTCGGTAGGCGAAGACATGGGGATAGGCAGATAAGGCAAGCACCGGTCCCCAGAAGGCTGTTGCTACAGTAATCATCCACAAATTATTTAATCCGCCCATAGCCACCATCCTTTATAAAACACGCTATTAATTAGTACCAGAAGGTATTATTAGCTTTTGACCAGGAAAAATTTTTGAGGCATCAGTAATTCCATTTGCATTGGAAATTGCTTGAGCAGAGGTATTAAACTGAGCTGCAATCTTAGAAAGTGTATCCCCAGCCGCAACAGTATAGTAAGCTTCGGTAGGAGCAGTTTTTGCGGATTCCTGTTGGCTAGGAGCTACGGTCTCCGGCAGAGCACTGCCTGGCGAATCAGAAACAAGTGGTGCGGAGGTAGGGACAATAACAATATCATCAAAATCATGGGTGGCGCCATCTCCACTCATTAAAAATAGGGTAGCAGCAGCAGAACCATCAGGAGCACGGAAGTTCACTGACTCGACTTTTTCCCAGTCACTTCCTACAAAAGTATGGTAATAATCAAAAGGGTCACTAATAGCCGCACCTTGGCTGTCTTTGAACCTAATACAAATACGGGGTGTTGATTGGGACATACCTTTTCTTAAACTTGCGCTGAGGGCATACCAAGCACCGGAATCTACTTTAATTTCCTGGTAAAAACTCCAGTTGAAACGGTTACTTGCGTAGAAATTACCGGACTTCTCCTGCTGGACTTTTAACTTAAAATTAATCCAATTATTAGCTTCGCTTTGGTTAAAACCGCCGTCTTTTACAATGGAGTTGGCAGGTAATTGATCTACCGGGGGTTGAACAACCTCAGTTTGCGGAACTTCAGTTACCGGTTGTTCGACCGTACCAGTTTGCGGGACTGGTTGAGGTGGGGTTGCGGTGCCGCTGTCCGGACTGTTCAGTGTGTAGAATGCAATTGTGATGATGGCCAGCACTCCAACCACTGCCCCTAGAATCCACTGCCATTGTTTGTCTGACTTCATTTTTCTTTTCCCTCCCAATAAATATTCCTTGTTAAATGGAACCAGCTAATGCAATACATCTTATTCGCTTGTGTTAATTGATGTGCATTCCAGAAGCAAATACTACCAGGTAACCAGTGGCAAAACCTCATTTATTTCAATATTATATTAAAGAAAACAAGTTAGGAGCTTTGTGAAGGCCAAAGGAACGGACTTTGGAAAAGCATGGAGGAGTACGGTCATGGCAAGTTAACTGGTTACAGGAGGGGCAGGTTTTATCGGTTCGAATCTTGTGGAAGTACTACTGAAAGCAGGGCATAAGGTCAGGGTATTAGACAATTTTTCTACAGGTAAACTAGCTAATCTTCAACTGTTCCTGCCTACGATAGAAATAATCGAGGGTGACGTTAACGACTACCAGACGGTCAAACAGGCTAGCCGGGACATCCGCTATGTCGTCCACTTAGCAGCCCTAGCTTCGGTAGCTCGTTCAGTGGAAGATCCTAGCTTATGCCATAACAGTAATCTAAATGGAACATTAAATGTACTACTAGCTGCGAGGGATGCAGGGGTGCAACGAATGGTCTTTGCTTCCTCTTCAGCAGTTTACGGAACGAAGGGAGAACTGCCCAGCAAGGAGGATAACGTTGGTGAGACACTTTCTCCCTACGCTTTAACTAAATTTGCTGGTGAACTATACTGCAGACTTTTTGCGGAAATTTACCAGGTTCAAACGGTGTGCTTACGATTCTTTAATGTCTTTGGGCCACGACAAGACCCATCCTCTCAATACTCAGGGGTTATTTCTCGTTTTCTGGAGCTAATGGGCAAGGGAGCCCAACCGGAGATTTTTGGTGACGGACAACAAACCCGTGATTTTGTACATGTGAATAATGTAACTACAGCTATTATTCGGGCAACTGCATCACCGAACTGTGGGCAGGGTGAGTGTATTAACATAGGTATGGGTGAAAGCAGGTCTATTAATGACCTACTTAACTTCCTGAATGCTTTGCTGGGTACTGAATTACCGGCTCGTTATGGTAGACCGCGAGAGGGAGAAGTTCGTTATTCCCGAGCTGATATCAGCAGAGCTAGAGAACTTTTAGGCTATCAGGTCGAGGTAGATTTTCTAGAAGGTTTGAGCATGCTGGTGAAGGAATAAAAAATGTGTAGCTGGTCAATAAAAACAGCTCATTGACTATGTCAATAAGCTGTTTGAGTTAATTTTCGGGCGGGTACACCTGCTACTACAATATTTTCCGGGATATCCTTGGTGACTACTGCACCTGCACCAACGGTAGCTTTACTACCTACGTGCAGGTTTTGCAATATGCAGCTATTGGCTCCAACTAATACATGGCTACCGAGCTTAACATTACCTGAAATATTGCCACCAGGTAGTACTGTTGTATAGTTACCAATATAGACATCATGTCCCACCGTACAATTATAGTGAATAAATACATGGTCACCGGTAACGGTATTGGTGGTAAGTACAGAACCAGGCCCGACAACTACGCCTTGGCCAAGCTGGACAGTTTTTGCTATTACCGCTGAAGGATGAATTAGGGTGGCAAATACCAAGCCCCGCTGTTCTGCCTGGTGGATAAATTTTTCCTTCAGAGTAGGACTACCTACAGCACAAATAACTAATAATTTATCCACTGGAGCCTGGTCAAACCAGTTAAAATCCCCTAGGACAGGCAATCCGTCATAAGTTTGACCATGGTTTTCTTTATTTTCATCAATAAAACCAAGACAGTTATAGCTTTGCTGGCAGTGATTGATATCCAGGAGGTATTGCCGGGTTTCCCTAGCCACTCCTCCTGCACCCAATATGACCAGGTCTGGTACTTGCCTGTTAAGTAAGAACTTTTCTTTTTCGGCGTAAAGTCCGTCGCCCTGCCAAATTACTGCCAATGTTTTGCTTAAGATCAGTAAATCTAAGAACAAAGACCGGTTTTGCACATACCAAATGTCCAATTCTATCCGTTCTGGCCAAGAGAGGCTATTTCTGCCATTAATTTGGGCCCAACCTGTTAAACCAGGTCGAACTTGCAGCCTGATTCTCTGGCGTTCAGTATATTGCTGGACCTGGTAGGACAGAGTAGGTCTGGGCCCCACTAGGCTCATTTCTCCCTTGATAATATTAATTAATTGGGGGAGTTCGTCTAAGCTAAACTGGCGTATGAATTTTCCCACTTTGGTGATTCTGCTATCATTCAGATCAATGATTACACCCGAACCCATTTCTGAGGTATTGACCACCATCGATCTGAATTTATAGATAATAAAAATATTACCGTTTAACCCCACCCTTTCCTGGCAAAACAAAGCTGGTCCTTTGGATTCCAGCCTAATCAGGAAAGCGATGCCCAAAAACAGGGGCATGAGTAAAATAAGCAACAGCGTACTAAAAAGCAGATCTAACAGCCGTTTTACCACCAAATCCATGGTTTTAGCCCTCCGTTTCGAAATATCTATGAAACGTCCATGAGATAAATAAGGCTAAAACCATTATATTCACCTTAGTGCTACCTGTGTGCCAGGATTAGCTTCGTAAAAAACAATCCTCCCTAATCCTATGTAGCTACACTATCCAATATTAATAAACTCCAACCGATGCTTGAACTTCAGTTGAACTTGCTTGGCTAAGGCTTGGTGTTCGGGAGCCTCTAGCTTAGGGTCAGCAGCAACGATCCGGAACGCCTCCTCACGAGCAACTTCTAACACTCGGGCGTCTCGCAGGATATCTGCAACCTTTAAATCGGGTAATCCAGATTGGCGGGTACCAAAGAATTCTCCTGGACCGCGTAATTTCAAATCCTCCTCCGCAATAACGAAGCCATCAGAGGATTTTTCCATGATCCTCATTCTGGCTATGCCGTCCTCAGAATGGGTATCAGAGACCAATAAACAATAGGACTGGTGCTCACCTCGGCCTACTCGCCCCCGTAATTGGTGTAATTGAGCTAGCCCAAAACGTTCCGCATCTTTAACAATCATCACCGTAGCATTAGGGACATCGACCCCGACTTCAATTACTGTGGTAGAAATCAGAATGTGGATTTTACCCTGGCGGAAATCAGTCATAACGGCATCCTTTTCTGCTGTTTTCATTCTACCGTGTAGTAAACCAATTACGTACTGTGGAAAAAGGTTTTTTTGCCAGTCTTCGGCCAAGACGGTCGCTGCTTCTAAGTCTACTTTTTCCGATTCCTCTACCAAGGGACAAACTACATAGACTTGGCGACCAAGACTTGCTTGTTCATTAATAAATTTGTACATCCGCCCAGTCATTTTCCGATTCACCCAGTAGGTCTTGACTGGTTTTCGGCCAGGCGGTAATTCATCAATCACAGAGAGGTCTAAATCACCATAAACTGTTAACGCTAAAGTACGCGGAATGGGGGTAGCGGTCATTACCAGTACATCAGGGTTATACCCTTTCTGTTGGAGGATAGCTCGCTGCTTAACTCCGAAGCGATGTTGTTCATCAATAACTGCTAACCCCAGCGATTTAAAAGCCACATCCTCCTGAATTAAGGCATGGGTACCTACCACGAGATGTATCAGGCCTTGTTTGATGTCAGCAGCCAAGTCACGCTTAGTTTTTTTACTGATACTGCCAGTAAGTAGTGCAACAGTAATCCCTAGCGGGTTAAGCAAGGCTTGTAGATTGAGATAATGCTGTTCAGCAAGAATTTCCGTTGGCACCATCAGTGCTCCTTGGTAGCCACTTGCGATACATTTTACTAAAGCGTGGGCTGCCACGATTGTTTTACCTGAACCAACATCTCCCTGAATGAGGCGGTTCATCACGAGTGCTTGTTCCATGTCTCGAGAGATATCAGCTAACACCCGTTCCTGGGCCTTGGTGAGGTGGAAGGGGAGTCGTGCATGGAATTCTTGTAGCAGGGGTGGGTTACTCTGGTGGGTGATGCCCTGCTTGGCTTTGGTAGAGTTACCTTTTAGACGAGCGATACCCAATTGCAGCAGTAATAGCTCCTCAAAAATGAACCTCCGGCGGGCTAAACGGGCAGCCTCCAGGGTTGGTGGGAAATGCATATCTAACAAAGCAGTTGGCAGGGAAGCCAGCCGGTATTTTGCTATTAAATTAAGGGGTAAAAACTCCTGCAAAGTAGGAGATAAAGCATCCAAAACTGTTTTAATGATTAAGCGGATAATCCGAGATGTCAGTTTTCCAGAGCCTGGGTACATCGGTACAATGCGGCCAGTATGGACAGTATCACCTGTTTCCCAGACCTCAAAATCGTCCACATTAATTTGCACTGCTCCAAAACCGCGATCCACTTTACCAGAGATAATTAGCTTAGTACCGGTAGGCAATTGTTTTTTAAGATAGGCTTGATTAAACCAGACCGCATAGACAATGGCAGTACCATCATTGATGGCTATCTTGGTAACCGTCAGTCCCCGTCGTGGTTTGAGATTCTCACTAGCCACTACCATCCCTTGAATAGTCTCGCGTTCGCCATGGATCAGTTCCCTAGCTGTCTTAAATTTACTCCGGTCTTCATAAGCCCGGGGAAAGTGGTAGAGGAGGTCAGCTGCAATAGCAATCCCCATGTTTTGCAGGATGCTGCCACGTTGCGGCCCTACATGTTTGAGAAATTGGATCGGTGAATCTAAATTAATGTCATGGTGAAGGGATTTCTCAGGACGAGGCTGTTTAGTGGTGCGTGGAGCTACCTTTAACTCGAGTAACTCCACTAACCGTTCCACCCGCTCTGTGCGTTTACTTCTGGGCAGTTCTCCGTAATTGCGGAGAACTGCTCGAGTTTGGGTAAACCAGTCGGGCTGCAGACCTAAAAAACCCTCCTGTTCCAGCCGTTGGAGGCTTTCCAGGAGGTAGGCATCAAAGCCTCCAAATACAGCCGCATTGGTACAGCCTAGCCTGAGCTCAGCCAGAGCGGATTTTTTCAGTTGTTGCAGTAACTTGTCACCATCCATCTTACACCTCGATCATACAGTAGGCTATGCCGAGTACACCTGGTCCCCCATAGGTACCAACTACAGGATTTAGTTCTGCAATAAATGCTCCTGCTGGAGAAAACTCTTGAGCCATTCGTTGGTAAAGCTGTTCAGCGTGGTTATAAGCGTTACTATGGACAATTGCAAAGGTAATTTGCTGATTGCCCACTTGTTCTTTTATCATAGTAATTAAGCGCTCCATAGCCCGGTTCCGACCTCTTACCTTATCATGAGGAGTTACGATTCCGTCTTGAAAACTTAAAATAGGTTTAATATTTAGCAAGTTGCCTAAAAAACTACTAGCTCGGCCAATTCGGCCTCCCTTGTACACATAATTTAAGTTATCAAGAAAAAAGCGGAGGTCACTTTTTCCATCCAGTAACCCCTTCAGCAGGTTGATAATCTCAGCACGGCTTTTATGGGCCTGGGCTGCTTTGGCCGCAGCTATGACGAGTAGGCCAAGCCCGATACTGGTGGTACGGGAATCTATCACCTCTAGCTCAATTCCCGGTACCATTTGTCCACCTAATTCTGCCGAACGGACAGTACCACTGAGTTCCCCCGAAAGGTGAATAGAAATAATCTCATAGCCCTCAGCAGCAAGTGGCTGATACGCAGTAGCAAAGTCGCCTGGCGAAGGTTGGGAGGTAGTGGGAAGTTTTTTAGCTTGAACCAGACGTTGGTAGAATTCTTGGGAAGTAATGTCTATACCATCACGATAGGCTTGCTCACCAAAAAAGACGGTAAGTGGTACCACGCTAATCTGATATTTTTCAACTAGTTCTGCTGGCAAGTCACAGGTACTGTCTGTGACGATTCGTACTTGAGTCATCTATCTCGCACCTCAATTCACTCAACGGCTATTATATAATAATATAAAGGCTGCCCACCTGGTTGTATTTCAATCTCAACTTCAGGATATTGGGCACTTAATTCAGCCTGCCAGGCTTCTGCCTTTTCAGCAGTTACTTCCTCTCCATAGAAGATTGTCACCATTCCATGTTCTGGTCTTAAAACACGGTGTAGGGTTTGTAAAACTACGGTGTGGAGGTCTTGACCAACCTCGGCCAGCTGGTTATCAATTAAGCCTAAAATATCAGCTTGTTTAATTTGTTTATCGGCCCACAAAGAGTCCCGAACTGCTGAAGTTACTTCGATGGTAACCACTGCCTTTAGAGCAATACTCATATTTAGCAGGTTAGTTTCGAGATCTGCTTCAGGGTCAAAGGCTACCAGAGCCGCAATCCCTT
>CAZKEO010000050.1:0-8514 GCA_964551785.1 uncultured Eubacteriales bacterium
CTAGCAAACTTAGAGCTACACGGCATAAACTATTAGCACCGGACCGGCAACAGGTACCTAACCGGTCAAGCCATGCTTAAACAATGACCCCAAATCAAAAATTGGACGGCAAATAATAACTTGAGTCTTTAGCGTGAATTACTGATAGCTCATCTTCAGCTTGTCCCTTTCATAGTTTTACGACCCCAGATAGTAACCAGGCGCTACCCTATTACATATCATGTGATTATGGGTAGGTATTCTGCAAGCAAGGAGGTTGGTTAATAAATTGCACGCAAAAGGGGTGTTCACTTTGGTTTGGGTTCGACTTTTTCTATCGGCCTTCGGAATAGTTTTTGTGTCCGAGATGGGGGACAAGACTCAGTTAACCACTATGCTCTTAGCTAGTGAAAGTCCTTCCTATGTCCTTTATGTCGCATTAGGATCAGCAATGGCTTTAGTAACTACTTCATTTATCGAAATTATTATAGGTTCGACCCTGGTAGCTCGTTTTTTAAAGCAACATACTATTAATATCGTTTCTGGGTGTGCCTTTACCATAATGGGAATTTTGTTGTTGGCACGGGTGATCTAAACAACGATGTCTAACCTGCGAAAAGGAGGGAATATATTAATGGAATGGCTAACCTGGATAACCACTTATGTTTTAATTATTTTGGCCGAATTGGGTGACAAAACCCAAGTTGCCACCCTCATCTTAGCCAGTAATAACCCCGGAAAGCGATGGCTGATCTTTGGTGGTGCAGCCTCAGCGCTTTCGCTCTGTGTTTTGTTGGAGGTAACCTTAGGGAAAACTATCGCTCGTTTTGTCTCCCAAGCAGAAATCAACCAACTGGCAGGAGCAATCTTTTTATTCATCGGTGTATTGACTTTATTGCGACAATACGCCTTTACTAAAGGGTGGTCCTTTCTGGGTTCCTGCCCTAAGTTGCGCCAGGAAAAGGATATTGCTGAATCTGGGAAGGCTTAAGGCCTTCCTTTTTTTACTACTCATCAAGCTTTATATTAAAAAGACCTTTATTTCCATTCGCCGCAAACAGGCGGATAACGGAAATAAAGGTCTCGCTCGTAAGGAGTCATTCCCTACTAATAAGGCGGGTGTTACCACCAGCATGTCGCCTTATTACCATAATCTGTGAGCTACTCCCCTTTATTAGGTGTCTCTTTGCTGTATTGTATGCGCAAGTGGGCCTTGGTGTGCCATGAAAGAATATTTCCTACCAACACAGCAAATAATAATGCTGGAAAAAAGACGGAGAGGGGTATCCGAAATGAATGAACTTTTAAACAAAATGGACATGTCGAGCTGGGGTGCATGGAAACACTCCCTAGGTGTGGCGGTAGAATTTGCCGAGGAATTAGGTGTTTCTTTGGACACCATCACCAACTACGCAACTCAATTTGGGAGCTATCTGGCTCATAACGTTCCTACAGGCTTCTCCGAGAGCAAGGTCCTCAAGGAACTTTGGGAAGTAGCAAGCCCAGAAGAGCAAAAGGCAATTGCTTGCTGTATGGTTAAACTCTCCAAGAAAAGCAACTAAAATAGTTATCACAAAAAAAGAGCCTCAGGGCTCTTTTTAATACTTAACTTTATTCCTTCTGTGCTTGCAATGCTTGCTTAGCCTCCTCAATTTCATAAGCCTGTTTACCTTCCACCACAGCCTTTTCTAATAATTCAACCGACCAATTACCATCCATCGAAGCCAAGGCATTGAGCACATTAATTTTCTCATGTGCCTTGGGTGGATAAAGCCGCCTTACTTTGTGCAGCTCTAAATCAAATAGTTGGATATAACCTTTTCTAATCGCCGGCCCATAGACATGGACGGAAACTCCCGGCGTACGTGATTGAGCAGCTACTCTATGGATACCATTATTCAAAGGGTTAACCGAGGTAGTTTCACCTGGCTTCAGCACAGCTCGCTGCTTTTCCCTAATTTCAGCAAAGTAAGGCTGCTTGCCGTCATCTAGGCGCTCATATTTATACTCCACTAATTCCCCAGCCAAACAACCCACAATGCCCCAGGAACCATGGTCATGGATGGGATAATCCCGCTCCGGCCTCCAAATAAACAGTTTGATGGTAAATAAGCGGTCTGGGTCTTTATATAAAAATATTTCATTTTCGTCTAGCACCGCCAGCCGCTGCTGGTAAAACTGCTCATCAGTGACAATTTGGGTAAAAAGCTCTTGCAGAAAATCCTGTCCTCGCACTAGTTGTTGTAAGAGTAGCTGTCCTTGGGCAATAATTTGGGCAGTGGCTTTGGTTTGCTGTAAGACCTGCTTAAATGCTCCGCAAAATTGTTCTAATTGCATCTACTCCGCTCCCTCCGGATATAATTTACCTTGCTTAATGGCCCAACTCCCATAACTTCGTAGGTGATTCCATGCCTTATACTCGGGATCATTAATATCCTTTTTTAGAGCTTCCTTTTCCCTGAGGTATTTCTTAGACATATTTTTTTCCTGATATAATTCTCGGTCTTGCCCAATCGGACAAACCTTGGTACAAACACCGCAAGGATAACATCTTCTTCGGGTAAGTTCCTCCGCCCATTTGGCACAACCCACTGCATCTAAGGTGAAATAATAACCAGTCTGGTCAGGCTCTTCCTGCAGGACATCACTGGGACAACATTTCACACAGAGCTTACAATTAATGCATAAATCCTTGGCAACCATGGGGTCAGACTCAATTTCCGCGGCGGTAAAAATCGAGACCAAGCGCACCCTGGAACCAAATTGCGGTGTAAGCAAATTATGGCTTCGGGAGATTGTCCCCAAGCCCGCATATTTGGCAGCAAAGGTATGAGAAAAGGCAGCATAAGGCTTTTGGATGATTACCTTAATCGAGCCAAAGCAATCCCGCGAAAAAAAGCTTGAGGCCCAACCCTTGTTATTTAAGTAGCGGGTTAAACGTAGTGCTAAATCGTCCAATTGCCGATTAGTGGTGTCATAAGTTTCTTTGTGCAGACTAGATGGAGTGGAGTCGACGATGGGCAAAGGTAACTGCATCCCCAGCACAATTACTGTCTTAGCCAGCGGCCAAATCGCGGTTGGATAAAATTCCTCTGGAACCTCATGATGTTCCTGCCACCGTTCTACTCCTGTAAAGCCCACAATATCTGCTCCCTGAGCTTTGGCAAATTCGATAATTTCTGCTTTGAGTGTTTTTTCCGGCATGTCTCTCCCCTCCTTTACCTAAAGCCTATCTATCATACCATAAGATAATTTGTCAGGAGTACCCCACCTACTAAATTATTCCGTTTTATTTAATTCCCGCTCTTCGGCTCACGCGCAAAATAGCCGCATTACATTTAGCTAGGACCTCTTGTTCATTGATGGTTAAAAGCTGACCAGCTTGGTAAACAATTTGGCCATCCACCATTGTTAACGTCACATCACTGCCCTTAGCCTGGTAAACCAGTTGAGCATAAATATTCGAGCCTTCCAGGGGAGCACAGTGCAGTTGGCCTAAATCCACCATAGCCAGGTCTGCTTTCTTCCCAACCTCTAAGGAACCAATTTGCTCAGCTAAGCCCATCGCCTGGGCTCCACCTAAAGTAGCCAATTCAAAGGTCTGCCAGGCTGGCATCGCGGTAGGACCATGGAGAGGTTTTTGAATTAAAGCCGCATGGCGCATTTCGATAAATTGATCCAGGTTGTTATTACAAGGAGCACCGTCTGCACCAAGAGAAACCCGTATCCCGCAAGTCAGCATTTCCGGGATGCGGGCAATCCCCGAGCCTAATTTTAAATTCGAGGAAGGGCAATGCACGACATTAACCCCGGTACGTTCTAAGATCGTCATTTCCTGTTCATCCAACCAAATGCAGTGAGCCAAAATCAAATCCTCATTCGCTAGTCCCAGTTGCTCTAAATAGACGATATTGCGGACTTGGCGTTCAGCTTCTACCAGCGCGATTTCTCCCTGATTCTCAGAGGCATGGGTATGAACCTTAACCTGGTATTGTTGCGCCAATGCACTCACTTGCCGTAACAGCTGTTCACTACAGGATACTGCAAAGCGTGGCGCAAAAGCATAGCCAATCCGCCCATTACCCTGGCCCTGCCATTTTTCCAGTAAATCTACGCTCTGTTGGAGAGATGTTTCCGTCTTTTCCAGCAGTCCTGCAGGCACTCCTGCGCCCCAGTCCATCATACATTTGCCACCTAAAGCCCGTAGTCCAGTAGATTGTATTGCTTGGAAAATTTCCTCCGTATAATTGACGGTGCCCATGTCAACGATGGCCGTAGTACCACTCCGGAACATTTCCCCAATGCCTAATAAAGCAGAATAGTAAACAGATTCAGCGTCATGGGCTGCTTCCAACGGCCAAATGCGTAATTTCAGCCAATCTAGCAATTCCAGGTCATCAGCCTGACCCCGAAACAAAGCTTGACAGAGATGAATATGGGTCTGAATTAAGCCAGGGATAACGGCCTGCCCCCTGGCCTCCACGACCTTGTCTGCCTGAAACTCTTCCTGCCCAATTGCTTTTATATAGTTATTCTCTACCAACAGGTTGCCTCGCAAAACCTCTCTGTTAGCATTCATTGTGACTAGCAGGGCATCCCTAATTAGCACAGTTGTCAACCAGCTTCACCTCAACCTCAGTAATTTCCCCAAACCCCATCTGCCCGTTCTTTGGGCGCATCACCTTAACCAAATTTATACATTACCCCAAAACCACCGCGAGGGTTATGCCAATCAATATTATTAAAGGGACAGCCATACTTGCAGGTGCCACATTCCAAACAACCCTCATAGTTAATGGTCATCTGCTCCTCTTCCCAGCGGTAAACATCTGCTGGACACATAATGCTACAGACCTTATCCCAACACTTTTCACGACAAATTTCAAAGTTAACAATGCGCAAATGTGAACGATCATCGGGTACAAACCTAGTTTTAAACAGTTTATCATCTATTTGGCTCATGGTAAAACCTCCCTGCAGCATTTTATGCAAATATATTTATTGGACATCCTATCCCAAAACCCGCCAGAGCTTATAGAAGTCGACCAGCAGATTGCCGTAACCACGATGCTGTTTGATTTTATCTAAAATAACTCGCTGCTGTTTTTGCTTAGCTACGGAATTGACCGTAAAAACTTCTTGCATGACATCATTCACCATCTGGGGATATTCCCCCAAAAATTGCGGATTATCCTCAAATAAGGTGGTGACATTCTGATACTTTTTGAGGTCTTGGAGGACAAAACTATTTTCTAATCGCGTCCGGTATTGGGCTAAGGTTGCCCCCGAAAAATCCCCTTTACTATGAGCCTCAATGGCAGTTTGAGCTGCTAGCTGTCCGGACACCATCGCCAGGTTAGATCCCTCCCGCCGCAAACTGTTGACCAACATACCGGCATCACCCACGATCATTACCCCTGGCGCTGACAGACGTGGTAGAGCTTTATAACCACCTTCTGGTATCAGATGAGCCAAATATTCCATCAGCTCAGTACCCTCCAATAAAGGACGTAAGGTTGGGTGCTTTTTCATGCGTTCTAAGAGGTCATTAGGATTCCAGCGCCGTTCCACCACTTCTTCCAAAATAGCACCAATCCCTACACTGATGCTGTTTTTATTAGTATAGATAAAACCCGTCCCCATCACTCCTTGGGTAGGGTCCCCAATAATTTCGATGACAGCACCTTGGCCCTTTTCCAATCCAAAGCGGTCTTCGATTTTTTCTGCCGGGAGGGCATGCAGTTCCTTAACAGCCACAGCCAAATGGCGTGGTGAGAGATCCCCGCTTAAGCCAGTATGTTGGGCCAGGATACTGTTGACGCCTTCGGCAATAATCACCACATTGCCATACAAATCACCCTCCGAGCGGCCAGTCCGTACTCCTACCACCTGATTATTTTCCTGGATCAGACTTTCTACCACTGTTTCTGTAATCAACAAGGCTCCAGCTTTTTCTACTTCCCCTGCCAACCAGCGGTCAAACTTCGCTCTCAACACAGTAAAGCTATTGTAGGGTTCCTGGGCAAAATCCTCACCCCGGTAGCCCACTTTAGCAGCTGAATTATGGCCTAAAAACCAGTAGTTCTGTTCTACTACAGGCCGCTCGATGGGAGCCTGTGGAGAGAAATTAGGGAATACCTCGGCAGTAGGTTGCCGATATAAGACTCCGCCCATCATATTCTTGCTGCCAGGATATTCTCCCCGTTCTAAAATAATTGTCTTCAAACCTGCCTTAGCAGCCGTATAGGCAGCAGCTAAACCAGCTGGTCCTGCACCCACCACAATTACCTCAAACTTATCCACGACTCTGTCCCCTTCCTTTCAGCTGGGTAGCAAATTCCTTCGTCAGGGCTGGTACAATAGTATTAAGATCTCCCACCAAACCATAGGTCGCCAGCTTAAAAATCGGCGCTTCGGAATTGTTATTGATAGCAATAATAATATCTGAAGTTTGCATCCCGACCACGTGCTGGATGGCCCCGGAAATCCCGATGGCAAAATAGATTTTAGGCCGAACAGTTTGGCCACTTTGACCGATCTGGTGCTCAACAGGGGTCCAACCTGCCTCGATTGCAGCCCTAGTGGCACCCACCATCCCCCCAAGCGTACTAGCCAGGTCTTCAATCAGGCTCCAATTCCTAGCTGAGCCAACTCCCTTGCCTCCGGCGACAATAATCTCTGCCTTGTCCAAATAAACCGCATTATCAATATCCTTCAGATAATCGACAATTTGGGTCAGACTATCTTCTTCCCTCAGGTCCACTTCCTCGCTGACTACTTGCCCGGATCGTGCCGTGACTCGCTCCGGCATACTCATCACACGCGGGCGCACAGTCGCCATCTGTGGCCGCCTTTCCTTGCAGAGAATAGTAGCCATGATGTTACCCCCAAAGGCTGGTCTGGTCTGCTCTAAATTCCTACTACCCTGCTCAATGTCCAGGACTGTGCAATCAGCTGTAAGCCCGGTTTCCAACTCAGTTGCCAGGGTCCCTGAAAGATCTCTCCCTAACGCTGTTGCCCCCATTAAAAATATTTCCGGTCGATATTTGTTGATTAACTGGACCAAAACGTCCTTGTAAGGGGCTGTTCGATATCTAGCTAAGACGGGGTGATCTACTAGATAAACTTTGTCCGCACCCATCGCGAAAACCTCGCTGGTTAGGTCACTCACCTCACTACCTAACAACACCCCAGCTAGTTCTAATTGTGGCAAATTGCCCCCTGCTGAATCTTCCCGTGTCAATTCATCAGCTGAGTCCACCTGAGCTAATTTATCCACCAATTTACGCCCTTCACCCAGCAATTCCCATGAGACTGGATTGATATGTCCTGCAATTTGCTCAATAAACACCCAGACACCTTTGTAAGCACGATAATTTTCCGTATTCTGACTGGAGTCTTTCATCAGCGTATTACTCCCCTCTAAATAGACATGTTTTCTGGCAACTCTTTCATCAGCAAAGCCACCAGTTCCGGAACTGCTTGCTCACCACCAGCCAGGATTTGCCCCCCGGTTCGAGCAGGTGGCGCAAAGATTTTGCTGACCCAAGTAGGTGAACCTTTAAAACCTAACTTACTCTCCTCCAACTGCAAGTTCTCCTTGCTCCAGACAGTTACTTCGTGTTGAGCTGCTTTCAGCATGTTAGGCAGTGAAGCATAACGGATATCATTGATACTTTTTTCCACAGTCAATAAAGCCGGCAGCTTGGCAGTTGTAATTTCCTTGGCACTTTCTAGTTTTCTTTTGACCCGGATCTCCCAACCTACCACGTCTACATCATCCACTTCCAGCACATAGGTTAGCTGAGGAAACTGCAGTCTGACAGCAATTCCAGGGCCAACCTGAGCTGTATCACCATCAATCGCCTGTTTGCCACATAGGATTAAATCTACTGCTTCATGGTTCATCAGTTCCCTAATGGCCTGAGCCAAGATATAGCTAGTAGCGAGGGTATCTGAACCAGCAAAACTGCGGTCATTTAAGAGAATAGCTTCATCTGCACCATAAGCTATCGCTTTTTTCAAGCTTTCTTTAGCCTGCAATGGTCCCATACTAAGGGCTGTAACCTTGCCACCCAGGCGATCTCGCAAGCGCAAAGCTTCTTCTAAAGCGTGTAAATCATAAGGATTAATAATTGCCGGCACACCTTCCCGGACTAAGGAATTGGTTTTAGGGTTAATCCTGACCTCAGTAGCATCTGGTACCTGTTTCAGGCAAACAACAATATTCATCAACTTCCCCATCCTTCGCTTATTGTCATTTCCCTCACTATGCCCCAGAAAAGTAGCTAATATGTTGGGATTTATATATAATAGAATAACCAAAACATGACTTTTGAAGGTGGTGTATTGCTTTGGCCCAAAATGACCCAGTTCAAGAGGTTGTCGTAGCAAAGAATATTAATAGAGAATTCGAGCAGCAATTAACCCTTGGTGAACGTATCGCTGATAAAGTTGCCGAGTTCGGGGGCAGTTGGGGTTTTATTTTACTCTTTGCAGGGATTATCATCATCTGGATTTGCATCAACAGTTTTG